>CAYNRB010000007.1:0-34837 GCA_964399475.1 uncultured Methylomarinum sp. | reverse complement strand
ATCATTCTATCCTACTGAATATAATAAAAAATACTCTCTTAAGTAAGCAGTATTAAAGTCTGATACAACACGATCCATCACTTTTTTTTAACTATCACTGTGTAAAAGCCGAGGGCTTGAAATGCGACAATATTCCAAATTCCCTAATCAAAACTCATCTTATTAGGAGATTAGTTATGACCAAGGAACCTGCACGAAATAACTTGAGCACCTAGCTTGTCTTTTTGTCCGTCTTCTCGGCAATTACTCCTGCATTATTCTACCTACGGGCTCCCGCCCTAGTGCATTGCTCTATTACACGCCATTCTTGGCTTAATACGTTGCAGCTTCGTTTACATAGCTTGCTACACGACTAAAGACGAACAAAAAGACCAGCAAGATTGGTAGTTTATTTATTGTGGGTTGCCTTACACTAAAGCATAAAAATTACTTAGATTTTCTAATCTTCTTGTCCATATTCCATATTTTCATCACTGCTTAATAGCCTAAACCATGACAAACAAACGACTACGCCATAATAATGTACAATTTTTTTTATCCCTAACGTACAGGTAATGTTAGGGTTGGCCCTGAATATTTTGTTTGACCCGCTTGTAAATCAAATAATTGAGTTAACAGCATAAAAGTCGATTTCGACTCAAGATCATTGTCTGCAAGGTAAAACCAGTAATTACGATAAGGTATGGCTAAAAAAGCATTTTTTGGATAGGTTTCGCTGGATTTTATTCTAAAAACACTACCAGCAGGCGTTTGAGACCAATTGAAATTTTGATTTTTCTGGTTTTTGGTGATGGTGACTAATCCCGCATTAATATGCGTCTCTGGGATCTCAATGTTCTGAGATAAATAAAATAAAATACTTGAGATGGAGCGTGTTCGTACAGAGATTTCGTTGGAACTAGATTGAATAAAGTTGTTATTTAATTTGATTGTTATGGATGATTCATTAGTCTGCTTTAGATTAAGTATTGAGAGCAATTCTTGAATGGTTTTTTGATTGCTGTCGGTGACTTTTATTTCAGCAATAAGCTGGTTTTCTCCGCTATTGTTTGCTGAGCCGAAAGCCAGGTTTCCTTCTATTTGTAATTTTCTGATCAAACTCAAGAGATTTTTAAATTGTTTGTATTCAGGTTCATTTGCAGGAGTAGGGCCCGAAGCACGAGGTGCATTTTGAATATTGTTGATGCGTTCTACACATAAACCAAATACCCGTTGTAAATTCCAGCCAGATTGGGTCATTACCAGCAATGCATCTAGCGAAATTGAGGACATAACACTTTTCAAAAAATCTTCACCTTGTAGAGGCTGAAATGAAATGGTGGGTTTGTCCGAATACCCAAAGGCTAGACTGGGTCTTATGAGATTGCCTCCAGGTGCTAAATCAAAGGTTGTTCCAACTCCGATACTACTATTTAAAGTTAAAGCGGCTGTGACACTATTGATTTTTAAAAAATAGGCCTGATCTCGGTATTTCAGCCGCACCAGATTAAAAAGCATTTGTTCATTAAGTGTCTGGGCAATGGCTTGATTGTAGGCAGGATGGGTGTTTTTTAATGCGCCAGGGCCAAAAACTGATTGGCATCCATAAAGCGATAAAAAACAAATTGTGATTATTAGTATTTTTTTCATGTTGTTAACTATGGAATTAGGGAGCTGGAAATAAATAATCGTCCATTATTGGACAGGATTTTTGTTTGTCTTTGGTCGTGCAGCAATAGGCGCATAGCAAGCTATGTAACTGTTGCTACACGATCGAAGACGGACAAAAAGACCAGCAAGATTGGATGATTATTTTTTCCATCTCCCTTTGGCTGTGCATAAAGAATAATCTCTTTGGTCTTACCTCAGAGCCTCCTCAAATGAATGCCCTATGTTTTGTGAAATAGAGTATTAAGGCAACTCGCAATAAATAAACTACCAATCTTGCTGGTCTTTTTGTCCATCTTTAGTCGTGTAGCAATAGTTACGTAGCTGGCTATGCGCCTATTGCTACACAACTAAAGACAAACAAAAATCCTGCCCAATATTGGTAGTTTATTTACTGCGAGCCGCCTAAGTACCCAAGTATAATTAATTTAACTAACTTTTACGCAGGATTTTTTTTCATATTCAGTGTTGTATAAATAGGCGCATAGCGAGCTACGTAACTATTTATGCAACGCTGAAGATGGAAAAAAAGACAAGTAAAATGTTAAATTAATTATGCTTGGGTACTTAGTCAATGACTGAATAAATAAGTCCCTCACTAAAATTATAGGGTAGTTAAACATTTAATAGCTTATTCTAAAAACAAATAGAGTGAAATTCTAAACCATTCAAAAAAACAAAACATTTTATTTAAGTATGGATTGTTTATTCTCTATTTCTGAGGTGTAAGTATTTCTATTCATGGCTTTAAATGTGAAGTACTAGAAAATTATAAAAGTTATTATGTTAATGAATTACTTTGAAAATTAATATAAATTCAATGTTTTTCATTTTTTAAGCTGTTAATCTGGAATTAATACCCATATTCAGTATATAATCTAGAAGTTTTGAATCTCACTTTTACTAAATCTCACCGGAAAAAAGCATGCTGGGTAAGCTAGTTAAATTAGTTTTTGGAAGTCGTAACGACAGGAATGTCAAAAAGAAACAGGCGTTGGTAAAAAAAGTTAACGCTTTTGCTTCTGAATATGAAAAATTGTCTGATGAAGCATTAAAGGCTAAAACACAAGAATTTCGTGATCGTCTTGATCAAGGTACCGAATTAAATGATTTAATTCCAGAGGCTTTTGCCTTGGTACGTGAAGGATCTATTCGCGTTTTTGAAATGCGTCATTTTGATGTGCAATTGATAGGCGGCATGATTTTAAATGACGGCAAAATTGCTGAAATGAAAACCGGTGAAGGTAAAACCTTGATGGCTACACTGGCTGCTTACCTGAACGCCTTGTCTGGGCGAGGTGTCCACATTGTTACTGTCAATGATTATCTGGCAGCTAGAGATGCCGAATGGATGGGGCGATTGTATTCATTTTTGGGGTTAACGACAGGTGTTATTGTTAGTGATCTTGATCATACACTACGCCAACAAGCATATGCCTCTGATATTACCTATGGTACCAACAACGAATTTGGATTCGATTATTTGCGCGATAACATGGCCTTTAATCTGCAACAAAAAGTTCAGCGTGAATTGAATTTCGCCATTGTTGATGAAGTCGATTCAATTTTAATTGATGAAGCTAGAACACCGCTTATTATTTCAGGCCCAACGGAAGAAGGTACTGAAATATATATAAAAACCAATGCGGTTGTGCCTTTTTTAACAGCTCAGGAAGTAGTTCAAGATAAAGAGCAGCAAGAAAGAATGCCCGGAGATTACTTGGTTGATGAAAAAACCAAGCAAATTCATTTGACTGAAGCAGGGCATGAGCGAGTTGAGGCGTTAATGGTCGAGCATGGCTTGATGGAAGAAGGTGGAACCTTATATGACGGGGTTAACATTCGATTGATGCATTATTTAAATGCTTCGTTGCGTGCGCATAAATTATTTCAGAAAGATGTCGATTATGTAGTCAGAAATGATGAAGTGATTATTGTTGACGAATTCACTGGCAGAATGATGACCGGTAGACGCTGGTCTGAAGGTTTACATCAAGCAGTGGAAGCGAAAGAAGGTGTCAGGATTCAGAGTGAAAACCAGACTTTGGCATCCATTACCTTTCAGAATTACTTCCGTTTGTATGACAAATTGTCAGGTATGACAGGAACCGCTGATACCGAAGCTTTTGAATTAAATAATATCTATGGTCTGGAAGTTGTAGTTATTCCTACTCATAAAGAAATGATTCGTGATGATAAAGGGGATCTGGTTTATTTATCCAAAGCTGAAAAATATAATGCTGTTGTAGAAGATATTAATGATTGCCTCTCACGTGGTCAACCAGTGTTGGTAGGTACCACTTCAATTGAGAATTCAGAAATCATTTCTCAGCAGCTAACATCTAAAAACATCAAACATGAAGTCCTCAATGCTAAACAGCATGAACGTGAAGCGCATATTATTGAAAATGCGGGTATGCCAGGTGCCATTACTATTGCAACTAATATGGCGGGTAGAGGAACAGATATAGTTTTGGGTGGCAATCTTGAAGCGGAATTAAAAGCATTAGGAGCGAATTCCAATGAAGCTGAAAAAGATAAAGTAAAATCTGCCTGGCAAGGAAGACATCAACAAGTAATAGAGAGTGGTGGATTACACGTTGTCGGTTCCGAAAGACATGAATCACGGCGTATTGATAATCAGTTAAGAGGCCGCTCTGGTCGCCAAGGAGATCCGGGGTCAACGCGATTTTATTTGTCATTAGAAGATGATTTAATGCGTATTTTTGCTTCGGAACGAGTATCCAAGCTAATGAAATCACTGGGTATGGAAGAAGGCGAGGCAATTGAACATCAATGGGTCACCCGAGCTATTGAAAATGCCCAAGGTAAAGTTGAAGGCAGAAATTTCGACGCTCGAAAAGAAATTCTAGCTTATGACGATGTTGCCAATGATCAGCGAAAAGTCATTTATGAGCATCGTAATGAATTGATGGGTGCCAGTGATATCAGTGAAATGGTCAGCGAAATTCGTGAAGATGTTTTGAATGATGTTATTACCAAATATATCCCTGCAAAAACCATGGAAGAACAATGGGATATTAGTGGGCTGGAAGAGCATCTGGAGCAAGAATATCTACTTGAACTATCTTTAAAAGAAATGCTGGATAATGATGATTCATTTCAGGAGTCTGATTTACGCAATACAGTAGTTGAAGCTTTGGAAAAAGCCTCAGCAGAAAAAGAAGAAGCATCAACGTCTGAAGTGATGAGACATTTTGAAAAGTCAGTCATGATGCAAGTACTTGATAACAGTTGGAAAGAACATCTGGCCGCAATGGATGCATTACGCCAAGGAATTCATTTTAGAGGCTATGCACAAAAAGACCCTAAGCAGGAATACAAGCGCGAAGGGTATGATATGTTTACCAGTTTATTAGATCACATTAAATATGAAGTGATTGGTATTATTGCAAAAGTCCAAGTCGCATTGGAAGAAGATGCTCAAGCTATAGATGAGCAAAGACAAACACCTCAGGAAATGCATTTTGAACATGCAGAAGCCGGTGTGGAAATAGCAGAACCAGAAAAATCCGCCCCTGTACAAAATGAAGAACCCGTTGAACAGCCATTTGTAAGAGGTGGTAAAAAAGTGGGACGTAATGACCCTTGCCCTTGTGGTTCAAAGAAAAAATTTAAACAGTGTCATGGGAAGTTGACGTAGCAGATAAATTGTTTTAGAAACGTGCAGAAAATAATATCAGCAACTGAAGGATGGGCAAAGATCTTTGCCGCGCCCATCTTTATAGTGTATAGCCTAGAAACCTGTCTGCTATAGCTTGATGGGCACGCTGTCGCTTTGCCCAGCCTACAGATTTGTAACTTGCACAAGTTAATTTCATGCTCTTTCCTGAACTGAATTTATGGACTTTGCTACAAAGTGAGATTATCTGTTTACTGATTTTGGCGACAACTAGCTTGAAAAATACCGCAATGTGACCCGTAGGTTGGGTTAGCTTATCAAGCGAAGCGCGATAACGTAACCCAGCATTAATGTCAAGTTACGATACACAATATCAGTTAATTGAATAAGCTCTATATGACAGGGTATTTAAACATTATCAAATTACATTATTTTTTTTGCTACTAGTAGAAAATTTTCTTGATAGATAGAATGCAGTCCTCCTCCGTGGAAAGTTCTCTTTTCTCGCCCTGTGATGCAGGAGCTTCACAAACCGTATCCCTACGCATAGCGTAGGAATGAATAGCATTTTTTTATCTATCAAAGTAATATTGTCGGCGCACTTGTTTCCGTTTATCCTAGAAAAATCAGTTGGGCGCGGAATTATAGCTCAAGACATTGGTTTCACAGTACTTTGGTAGATTATTGCTCCTGCATAATCGACATTCACTACATCCATGTAGCTCAAAAAAGCTTAGTCTCACCCATTCGGTTAGGTGGGAATTTTTTACCACAAGGATGTGATGTATGCAGATTATGCAGGAGCAATGTACTGTGAAGTCAATAGCTTGTGCTAGAAACCGTGATCCAACCGATTATTTTAGATTATATTGAAACAACTATCACTAAAAACCAGCAAGTGCCACCCAAAATTCCAAATATACTGAAAAATATTGTACAATTCATGAATTTGAATTTCAGCCAGATGCAGTGTTAAACAAATTTTAATTTAAAACGGTAAAAAATATGCCAAAAAGAGGTTTTCAAAAAAGCAAGCCAATACCTGATATTACGACGCTTCCTGATTTAGGAATGGATAAAGAGGATTTTATTGCCGATTTTAAAAGGTATTATAGTCATCGTTTAGGTCGTGATGCACGCTGTCGTTCACCTCATTATGCTTATGAAGCCATATCCCTGGCAGTAAGCGATAGATTGATTGAGCGCTGGAAGCAAACTTATAATACCTATAGAGAAGAAGATTGCAAAAAAGCCTTCTACATTTCTATGGAATTTTTGATGGGTAGAACACTGAGTAATGCCATGATCAATCTAGGCATCACCAATGTTGTCGAAAAAGCCTTATATGATCTTGGCCTAGAAATTGAAGAGTTGATTGATAGTGAGCCGGATGCAGGTTTAGGCAATGGAGGCCTCGGTCGATTGGCAGCTTGTTTTATTGATAGTTGCGCTACTTTACAATTACCGGTAATGGGCTACGGATTACGTTATGAATACGGAATGTTTGCCCAGTCCATTGAAAATGGTGAGCAGATAGAAAAACCTGATCACTGGTTACGCAATGGAAATATGTGGGAAATAGAACGCCCAGAATATACTGCGCGGATTAAATTCGGTGGCTATACGGAAAGACACACTGATGAAAATGGAAAGGAGAAGGTTTCATGGGTTAATACCAATGATATCTTAGCTGTACCTTATGATACACCTATTCCAGGCTATCAAAACGGTACGGTCAATACTTTACGTTTATGGAAATCCGAAGCAACAGAAGAATTTAATTTACAAGAATTTAATGCAGGTGATTATGCTGAAGCAGTTGCAGAAAAAAATACCGCTGAAAATATCACGATGGTGTTGTATCCCAATGATGCTAACGAAAACGGTAAGGTATTAAGATTAAAACAGCAATATTTATTAGCCTCTGCTAGTTTGCAAGATGTAGTTGCAAACTGGGTTGGACGACATGGCAGTAATTTTACGCATTTTGCAGAAAAGAATTGTTTTCAATTAAATGATACCCATCCGAGTATTTCGGTTGCTGAGCTAATGCGATTGTTAATGGATGAACATGACTTAAGCTGGGATGAAGCCTGGGGCATTACTCGCAAAACCATGGCTTATACTAACCATACTTTATTGCCAGAAGCTTTGGAAAAATGGTCAGTCGGTCTGATGGAATATTTGTTACCGCGCATTATGGAAATTATTTTCGAAATAAATGCGCTGTTTATGAAAGAAGTTGCCAATCATTGGCCAGGTCAACATGAATATTTACGCAGAATGTCTATTATCGAAGAAGGGCAGGATAAGCAAGTCCGTATGGCATATTTGGCTATGGTCGGTAGCTTTTCGGTTAATGGCGTAGCAGAGTTACATTCACAACTATTAAAAGACGGTTTATTTAATGATTTTTATCGTTTATGGCCTGAAAAATTTAATAATAAAACCAATGGAGTAACACCACGCCGCTGGTTGGCCGCCTGTAATCCTGATTTAGCAGCTTTGATTACTAAATCAATTGGTGATAAATGGGTAACCGATTTATCGCAACTTGAAAAGCTTAAGCCGTTTGCTGATAAACCTGCATTTAGAAAAAAATGGTTCGCATTGCAACAATCAAGCAAACAGCAATTGATTGATTATAAAACCGAAGAGCTAGGGGTTAATTTAGGGTTAAGTGTCGATGCTTTATTTGATGTGCAAGTCAAACGTATTCATGAATATAAACGTCAGTTATTGAATGTTTTACACGTCATCCATTTGTATAATCGAATAAAGCGGGGTGATACGGATAACTGGGTGTCACGATGTGTATTGATTGGGGGCAAAGCTGCGCCTGGCTATGTGATGGCCAAAAAGATCATCAAGCTTATTAATAATGTTGCTAACATTATTAATAATGATCCTGATGTAGGTGATAAATTGAAACTGGTATTTTTACCCAATTACCGTGTTTCAGCCATGGAAAAAATTTGTACCGGTGCTGATCTATCTGAACAGGTATCAACCGCTGGAAAAGAAGCATCCGGTACGGGGAATATGAAGTTCATGATGAATGGCGCAATTACCATTGGAACGTTGGATGGTGCCAATATTGAGATTCGTGAAGAAGTCGGTGAAGATAACTTCTTCTTGTTCGGTTTAACAGAATCAGAAGTAGAAGACTTAAAACATCACTATAATCCTTGTGCAACCATTGAGGCAGATGCTGATCTTAAAGCAGTGATGAATTTACTGGAAACAGGAAAGTTTAATGAATTTGAACAGGGTATTTTTGATGATATTATTGGTTCTCTTAAGAGCCCACATGATCCATGGATGACTATTGCTGATTTCCGTAGTTATATTGAGGCACAAGAACGTGTGAGTGAAGCCTACAGAGATAAAGAACGCTGGACTAGAATGAGTATTCTAAATACAGCAAGTAGTGGTAAATTTTCAACGGATAGAACTATTAATGAATATGCTAATGATATCTGGGCATTGAAACCAGTTAATCCTGCTAAATAAATAGCTAGTATTGTGTGGGTAAAATCGTCAAGATGAAAACCTAAGCGAGTCACCCACTCATCTTTAAACTATTTATTTTAAAATTCAAAAATATTTAAAGCTCTTTTAAACTATCTGAAAATGCGCTGTTCTGAGGTATTTTACCGATCGGCTCGAGCTTTTTAGTACATAAAATAATTTCCAGATATAAGTACCCAAGCATAATTATTTTAACATTTTACTTGTCTTTTTTTCCATCTTCAGCGTTGCATAAATAGTGACGTAGCTCGCTATGCGCCTATTTATGCAACACTGAATATGAAAAAAAATCCTGCGTAAAATTAGTTAAATTAATTATACTTGGGTACTTAGCACATGCAAATAATGAGAAATTAATTTTACTCAGTTATTATTTACAGTAATCAAAACTTGTTACAGCTCAAAAATACTGTTTTTGATATTGAGTTTATTTACTACTCCCTTTTTTCAGCACTTATTGTTTCCTAATACCTTGGTAGTACACGTATAACAGCTATCTTATCGAATAATACTTATCAATTTTGTGAAACTCTAGTAAAATTATAGGGTCTTAAGATTAACAACTAATTTTTAACACTTCTGTAGACCCTTAGGTGCCAGGGCTCAGATTGCAATACTGCTTACTTAAGGATTAAATAATTATTCCTTAAGTAAGCAGTATTAGGCTCAGATAGTGTTAATTCAGTTCTTTTTTAATACCCTATAACTTTCTAATATAAGGAAAAAACCATGCGATTAAACACCGTTACTTCTACTTCAGAAGCCAGCATTTTATCTAGTAATAAAATGCTAAAAAACACCTATACGTTATTGTCAATGACATTGATATTTAGCGCTACCATTGCAGGCGTAGCAATGCATTTCAATTTACCTCACCCAGGCATGATTATTACTATGGTTGGGTATTTTGGATTATTATTTCTGACTAGTAAATTTAGCAATAGCGCACTCGGTCTTTTATTTGTCTTTGCTTTAACAGGATTCATGGGGCTAACACTAGGGCCTATTTTAAATATGTACATGTCTGCTTTTAGCAATGGTCATGAGCTAATAATGACAGCATTAGGTGGCACTGGCGTTATTTTTCTAGGGCTATCAGGTTATGCATTAACAACCCGCAAGGATTTTAGTTTTCTGGGCGGTTTTTTGATGGTTGGGATATTGGTTGCATTTTTGGCGGGTATTGGCGCGGTGGTTTTCTCCATCCCTGCTTTATCACTTGCTGTATCTGCCATGTTTATACTACTCATGTCCGGAATGATTTTATTCCAGACCAGTGCAATGATTAATGGTGGAGAAACCAACTATATTATGGCTACAGTTTCCTTGTATGTTTCAATTTATAATTTATTCTTGAGTTTATTGCACCTTCTGGCTGCGTTTAGTGGTGATGATTGATCAAAACTACTTCAGCTTGTTTTACCTTTATAGACAAGCTGACCTTCAGGGATATTAATTTGATTATTTAAGGAACGTGCACGAAATAAGTTGAAAAATGGACTTATCTCTTTATGCCGAATTTATTTCGTGCAGATTCCTATGTCAAATTACATACAAACTGGAAATCTTTCATTTACTGACTCTGATCACTATGCATTCGTACCAATAACAGAGCTTCCTCTCGACTTAATTGACAATGCTGAATTAACTCTTCAACATTAGCTCCATTATGAATTCTCTGGATCGCAAGCTGATAAGACGGAGTTGAGCTGGGTTCTTGTTCTTTGTATTTAAAATCAGATACCTTTTCTTCTATTTCTAGTAACTGCTCATTGTTATCAGTTATTCTGCTATCAACAGAAACGCCTGCCGAACAAAGCCCCGCTATATCCTTATTATTACGTTCAATAAAACTTCTGAGTTTAAGTGTTTCTTGTTTAAGTTTTTTATTCTGAATAACTAGCCATATCAGCACACCCATATTTACAAAAATTACAACCGTAATAATCATTAAAAAAGTATTAACCATAAAACCTAAACCACCCAATTAACAGTTAAATTTTCCAACACAATGAATGCAAATTTCTATCTGAAGCCACTCAAGAAAGCGCTGAAATTATACCTTCCAAGCAGAACAATGAATTCTCCAAGAGTAGCACAAGATAAATGCGGACTAAAGTCTGCTCTACCCTATTAGTTTGCAACCCACATCCTTGTCAACACGCAGTATATACTAAGACAAATCCATTTCTTCTTTTTCTTCATCACTTAAAAATTTATTCAAATCAACCAGAATCAACAGTGAATTATTCCTACTGGTTACGCCTTGAATATATTTTGAGGTTTCATCATTGCCCACATTGGGTGTGGTTTCGATTTCAGACGCTCTTAATTCAACAACCTCCGCTACACTATCGACTAAAATACCTATTATATGATTTTCTGTTTCAATAATAACCACTCGTGAAGCTTCATCAGTTTCTTTTGACATCAGTCCAAAACGATTTCGTGTATCAATAACTGTCACTACGTTTCCACGTAAGTTTATAATCCCTAAAACATATGAGGGAGCGCCTGGTACTGGAGCTATTTCAGTAATTCTCAACACTTCCTGAACTTGCATGACATTGATGCCATATTTCTCATCACCCAAACGAAAAGTAACCCATTGCATAATTGGATCCTTTTGTTCTTTTTCTTCACTCATTTCTATTCACCTGTTTTTATAAAATCAATAAATTAATTCTAGTTGAAAAACCAGATAAATTGTATTTTCTGAATCAATATTGCTGTGGATTATGACAATGAATCTGGAATCATTAAAATATGATGGAAAAATCCCTTAAATCGAACTGTTCTGATAACAAGTATATGTAATTAGGACTGAATATCTAATAACATCTGCATTGACTTTATTGCATTATATAATTGGAGATTCTTTAGAAAAAGTTGTAATTTCAGACAACCTGAACTTACAGAAATTAATTTGACACCTAAAAAGGGCTGAGACTAAGGAGTGAGGATTTAATAATATCCGAAAGTTTGGCGCAGAATTTTTGTTTGTCATCTGTGTTTTAGAAACAGGCGCATAGCAGGCTACGTAACTGTTTCTACAACACAGATGACGGACAAAAATACAAGTCAAAATTCGGATATTATTTAATCCTCGCTCCTAAGTGTTGTAAACGATAACAATCACTCATCATGCCATGAATGCTGGGTTACGTTTTCTCGCTACGCTCAAAAATCTAACCTAGCCACCCCTTTTAGTCTCATCATATTTTCTTGTATTTGTCTACAAAATATTGATTTTATTATAGGGAATCAAGTGTTCTGAATTTAGATTGTATCAGCCCTTTCCTACCCATTCCGACGACGGGGAACCAACTGATTAACATCTATAACTGCTGTTAATTCTTCAATTACTGTGCCTATTAACCAAGGTCTTTTTCGTCGCAAAGTACGCCAACGTACTTTGTCAGGCTTAAGTTTACCAATAGATAGTATTTCATCACATGCTAAACCCCACTTGCCATCCAACGTTATTAAAATACTTTTGAACGGTTGCTTTTCCAAGTCTCTTTGTTGACCGATGGTTTTACCAAAAATAAGCTGTCCTGTATCTAATACCCCGATTCTATGATCTTTTTCATCTAGCAAACCTAAAAACCAGGAAGGTTGTTCAGGAATTTTTGTGGGTGTTGTTTCTATTTTTATCGCTCTTAATAGCTCTATCAGGGGAGCTGCCATTATTAATTTATCCACCTTAAAAAACAAAGCCTGAAATTCATGCTGAGTCCAGTAAGGCATAACGGATAATGGATTAACAGTTTTCGTCGTTTTCGGATCAGCCTGTCCACTACGAATAATATTCTTTTTAGACTTAACAGCAACACTTCGGACATGTTTGGCTGCTATTTCTGATTCTAGCGTTTTGCTTATACTATGATCTTCAGTTATATCCAGAAAATCATTATCTGGAATTTTATCCAGTAAAGTACTTAGATAGTTATCTAAAGCTATTTCTTGATGGTCAACTTGTTTCAGTTTGTTTTTTAAATGCATTAAACCACTGCCACTGCCACTTCCTTTTCCTTCGACGCTTTTTCTCGCAATAATAATTCCAACAGATCAGAATAAGCAATCACTGCTTTAGAATTCGGCTCAAAAATCGGTGCAGGTACACCTTGAAGACTAGCATCTCTTACTTTTGTGTCTATTGGAATAACTGAATTCCAGACACGTTCTGGGTAACTCTGCCTTAACACGATCAAACTATCACGAGCTGCTTTGGTACGCTTATCAAACATCGTTGGGACAATAGTATAGTGCAACATTTGTTTTCTGGACTTGAATACCATTTCTAAAGTACGAATCATTCTTTCTAGTCCCTTTAAAGCCAAATGCTCTGATAATGAAGGAATGATAATGTGATTACAAGCGGCCAGCGCATTAATCATAAGAATTCCCAACATGGGTGGACTATCAATAATCACATAATCATATTGATCAGACACCTTATCTAAGGCGTGTTTTAAAACCAGCCCCATACCACCTAGAGAGGCGACTTGTCTATCTAGTGTTGCTATTGCAGTCGATGCTGGTAAAACATCCAAACCTTCATATTCAGTTTTAACAATATATTGCTCAGCGCTTATATTTTTCTTTTTCTGACCTGTGTCATGAAACAAATTGTAAACACTGTATTCAATATCATCGGGATTCATTTTAAAATAGCTGGTCAAAGATCCGTGAGGATCAAGATCTACCAATAAGGTTCTAAATCCCCAAGTCGATAATAAACCACCGAGAGAAACAACGGTTGTTGTTTTACCTACCCCTCCTTTTTGATTTGAAACGGCCCATATCTTCATAATTACCTACTTTAAAGATTTTACTTTTAAACTCACTTTTATCTACTTAAATTCAATAATTTAGCTCTTTCTTCATCGGTTATTCCATAACGTGAAAAAACTTCAGACATTAAAACTAAAACAACCCGACGATTTTTAAGACGACCTTCTTCGTTAATGTTATCGGCAACAGGATGAAATTCTCCATAGCCAACGGCGGATAATCTTTGGGGAGAGACACCATTTTTCACAAATTCCCTCACTACACTCGTGGCTCTAGCAGAGGATAAGTCCCAATTTGATGGAAATTCTACGGTGTCAATAGGTACATTATCCGTATAACCTTCAATATTAATAACATTAGGCAAAGTCTTAACCAGTTCTGAAACTTTATTAAGAACAGGTATGGCTTTAACAGATAATTCAGCTTCTCCACTTGAAAACAACAACTGACTATTCATTTCCAGTTCTATCCAGAAATCTTTTCTTTTCACTTCAACCAGGTCATTTTCTATATAAGGCTGCAATATATCTTCAAATTGTTCTGAAACCAGTTGTAGTAGTCGCCTTTCTTTTAAAATCTCTGCACTTAACTCTCTATGTTTATCTCTCTCTTCAGTAACCGGGTTATCTAAAACTATCGGTTTAATTGTGGTCAATTGTTTCCCCACTTCTATCGGCTTGATAACCTTTTGTACCGCTTTTTTCTGGGAAAAAGCTTCATCTAATGCTTCCGACAAACTTTCATATTTTTTGTCATTAACCGAAGAAATTGAATACATAACCACAAAAAAAGCAAATAGCAACGTTATAAAATCAGCATATGAAATTAACCAGCGTTCCTGACTGTTATCTTCCTCAAAATAGTTTCTACGCCGTGATCTAGCCATTAATTTGACCTTTTGTAAGAGTCGCCCGAATTTTGATGCGCCAGACACCTAATCCATGTTAAACAAATAATTAGCATTCTAGACAATGTTATGTTTCCTGTATAAAACCCGACAATTTCAACTCAATATTCCTGGGATTCTCGCCCTCGGCAATGGCAGTAATTCCCACCATCATCATCTCCTTAGACTGTAGTAAGGCATACCCGTGAAACTTTAATTTATTTGCAATAGGAATAAATAATAAATTGGCAAAGCCAACACCATAGACAGTTGCAACAAAAGAAGTAGCAATACCTGCGCTTAATAACTCTGGATCTGACAGGTTTTGCATTATCTGTATCAAACCAACTACTGAACCTAAAATACCAATAGTAGGTGAATAGCCTCCCATTGCCTCATAAACTTTGGCTGCTTGCATTTCTCTATGTTCTATCGTGTCAAGATCCACATTCAGACAATCTCTTATAACTTCTGGCTCGTTACCATCGACTAATAATTGCAAACCCTTTCTAGCAAAGGGATCCTCTTCTTTTTCTACAATCACCTCTAAACCTAATAAACCTTCTTTTCTAGCCAAAGTACTCCAGCTCACAACTTTTGTTATCTGGCTTTTTAACTCAACTTTCCTCGGTCTAAAAATTAATAAGCTAATTTTAATACTATGAAATATAACTCTAGGAGGAAAATGTAAAAGAGTTGCGCCTAATGTTCCTCCAAATACAATGACAAATGCAGGTAAATTGGCTAAAGCTGATAAACTTCCACCTCCAATAAAATTTCCGCTAATAATTGCAGAAAAACCTAATACAATACCGAGAATACTCAAAAAATCCATATGTTTTCACCTCAATAAATTAAGTATTTCATAGAAAATAGAATCCTATGGAGAATGACCCTACAAACTTCTTTGTGTCTCATTAAACCTTGATAAATCAATCAGGTCAGGCTCTAATACTGCTTACTTAACGATTAAGGTATTAACAAACAATGGCTTAGAATGCAGGTTGGATTAGCTTATCAAGCGAAACACAATAACGTAACCCAACATCACCCCATTAATCAATCTGTTGTTGGGTTACGTTTTTTTCTGCGCTAAAAATTCTAACCCAACCTACATTGTTAAGATATTGTTTATTAGGTTATTATTCCTTAAGTAAGTTGTATTAGGCTTATGGATTATAGATTATAGTACAAGCTATTGATTTTATGAGACAAAAACCCTATAAGCAGATTTCAGTCTCTCAATAGAATTAATGTAGAATGACAAGCGGACTAAAGTCCGCTCTACAACCCTCATCAAAATATTATTAAACTAGTGCCGTACTTTTTGTGGAATTCTGCAACTTATACATTCGAAGAACAAACTCCTAATTTAATTTCATAAATTCATTTGCTATTTCATCAAGGCTGTATATCTTATCAGCAAGCTTTGCATCCACAATTGCTTTGGGCATTCCATAAATAGTACAGCTCGCTTCATCCTGAACCCAGATATGTGCTCCTTTTTGTTTTAACTTTCTTACCCCTTCTTTTCCATCAGAACCCATACCGGTTAAAACAACCACAAGAACATTGGAAGTATAATGTTTCGATATTGAGGTCAAGGTTATATCTGCACAGGGACTATAAATTTCTCCCTCTTGCTTTTCCCTGATCGAAATTGAGTGCCTACCGACTCTGCCTTCAACTTCCATTTGCATACCGCCTGGCCCTATTAAAACAAGCCCTGGCTTAAGCAAATCACCCTGAGCCGCTTCTTTTACCGATACTTCGTTCATCTGATCCAATCTTTCAGCAAAACTTTTAGTAAAATTATGTGGCATATGCTGAACAATTAATATGGGAAACGAACATTGGGGAGAAAGGTGGGTCAATATTTTTTGTATGGCAACAGGCCCTCCAGTAGAAGCTACAATAATTAACAGCTCAATATTTTTATTACTGGAACTATTCAAAAAAGAGGGGCTAGCCGTTCTTTTAACTTTTTCCAGCATCTTTATTGTATCTATTTTCCTTGTATTTAATGTATTGTGCGGAACTTTCAACCGAACTGTTTTTGCCTGCATGGCAACAATACGAATTTTTTGCCTTAATTGTTGCTTGGACAGCTCTCTATTACCATCAGCCACATGTAAATTTTTAAGATGAAAATCAATCGCTCCAGCATGTAAGGCTTCAAAAGTTGCTTTTGTTCCGCTATCTGTTGCAGCGGAAAACATCAAAATTGCAGTAGGACAATCCGCCATAATCTCTTTTACGGCTGAAATACCATCCATAACAGGCATTTCGATATCCATGGTAATAATATCAGGCTCTAGCTGCGCTGCCAAAACCAGGGCTTGTTTTCCATCATTAGCCACACCAACAACATCAAAATCAGATTCTTCTTCTAGAATCTCCTGAATTCTTTTACAAATAAATTTAGAATCATCAACAATGAGTACCCTTATAGACATCTTGACTTCACATAGTTCTGGTTGATAAATTTATAGTAAGGCAACTGGCAATAAATAACTTCGACAACTGGCTTGTCTTTTTGTCCGTCTTCTGTGTTGTGGCAACAGTTGCGTAGCTTGCCATGCGCCTGTTTCCACGCCTTGAAGACTAACAAAAACCCTGCGCCAGTTACCGAACTTATTCCATTCACGTTCCTAAGTGATTTTTGTAGGAGGCAGAAAAGTTGAATTTAGAAATGAGGATTTAATAAGTTGAACAGTATCGTGTTAATCTTCTATTTATCTTCCTTTATAAGCTAGAATAATTTTCAATACCTCATAAAAAGCCAAGCTCTTTTTTTGTTTTCACGCCCTGCATTTTTACGTATAACCCCATACAAAACTTGCTACTGCGAAATGAAGAAACAATTAAAATATTTATAACTATTGAGCATACTTTGTCATTAATCCAGGTACGTCTAATATCAATGCAATTTTCCCATCTCCAGTTATTGTCGCACCTGACAAACCATCCAGCCCTTGTAATTTGGCACCTAATGGTTTAATCACCACTTCCTCCTGACCTATCAATTGATCCACCACAAAGCCTATGGATCTTCCTCCCGCATTGACAACAACGACATGACCTGTGGTTTTTTTATTTACCGTGTAGTCAGGATCATTGACTAACCATTCACTAAGAAAAAAAACAGGTAAGGCTTTTTCCCTAACCATGATAACTAACTGGCCATCAACAACATTAGTTAATCTTAAATCTAGATCCAAAATCTCAAGCACACTAGCTAAAGGTAAAGCAAATGCTTGTCCACCCAAAATCACCATAAGCGTAGGCATAATGGCAAGCGTTAAAGGCACTTTTATAATAATGGTACTTCCCTCACCTTCAACAGAATCAACTTCAACAACTCCATTCATCTGATTGATACGGGTTTTCACAACATCCATACCTACCCCACGTCCAGACACCTCAGAAATTTCTGTTTTAGTAGAAAACCCCGCCATAAAAATCAGGTTGTAACATTCTTTATCATCAAGTCTTGCTGCTGATTCCTCATCCATTAATCCTTTATCAACAACCGCACGTCTTAATGTATTGGCATTCATTCCTTTTCCATCATCCTTTATAGTTAGCTGAATATGATCGCCTTCTTGAGAAGCGGTTAAAACCACCTGACCCACTCTAGGTTTACCCTTGGCAACGCGCTCCTCGGGTAATTCAATACCATGATCAACTGCATTTCTTACCAAATGCACCAAAGGATCAGCAAGTGCTTCAACCAGATTTTTATCCAAATCAGTCTCTTCTCCTACTAAATCCAATTTAATTTCTTTTTTCAAGCTTCTTGACAAATCTCTAACCACTCTTGGAAAGCGCCCAAATACCTTCTTTATGGGTTGCATTCGGGTTTTCATAACCGCCAACTGTAAATCTGCAGTGACCACATCTAAATTGGCGACAGCCTTGGCTAATTGTTCACTCGAGGCTTTTTCCTCATCGGTCTCAGTTGCTGCTGCTTTAAGTGTTTGAAAACGATTTCTGACCAACACAAGTTCACCAACCATATTCATAATATCGTCTAGAACTAAGGTATCAACCCTAACTGTAGTTTCACTTGAAGCAGTACTAGTTGCTGGCTTTGAAACTTTGTTTTTGGTTTTGTTAGGTTTAGATATGTTTTTGACAGGCTGTTCAGCAACTTCAGTAGACTTTTTCGAAACGATAGTAGTATCAGGTTCTTCAATTTTTTTGGAAGATGTCTGTAATTCAGCTTTCGAAACAACTGGCTGTATTTCTTTTATCTCAGCAGTATTATTTGCTGGCTCAGACTCGCTACTATGCTGAAGTTTTTTTGCAGAAAATTGACCCTTGCCATGCAAGTTATCCAATAAAGAATCAAATTCATTGTCTGTTATATCGCCTGAATTAGGTGGTGATTCTGTTTTTTCTGGATTCTGAATATCTGGAGCAGAAAATTTTCCTTTTCCGTGTAATTCATCTAATAAGCTATCGAATTCTGATTCTGTAATATCTCCTGATTCAAACTCTTTAGTCGTTATACTTTTATTAGCTTGTTCACCAACTTCATTCAAACTTTGAGCAGAAAACTTTCCTTGTCCATGCAAGTCATCTAATAAATTATCAAATTCATCTTCTGTTATTTCATCATTTTCAGCTTGTGACTGCTGACCGTCATTAGCAGAAACTTCGTCAAGCATTGTTTCAAACTCTTGCTCAACCACATCTGCAACAACCGAGGTTTCTACAAGCTTTTCCGACTCTACTTCACTATTGTTTTGATCAGTAGTCTCTTTTTCTGGCGATCCTCCACCTGCACTAGTAAATACCTGCAATCTATCGAGCAAATTTACATCCGCTTCGTCTGGAAAGGTGCCAACCCGAATATTGTCGAACATCAGATTTAGAACATCAACCACTTCCAGAATCACGTCCATTAAATCAGCAGTAACCGTTCGATCACCTTGTCTTAATACATTAAAAACATCTTCTGCTTTATGGCAAACATTAATTAAGGGATCAAGCGCTAAAAATCCTGCCCCCCCTTTGACCGTATGAAAACCTCGAAAAATAGCATTTAACAACTCTTGATCGTCTGGAGATTGTTCGAGTTCAACAAGCTGTTCGCCAAGCAATTCTATGATTTCTCCTGCTTCAACTAAAAAGTCTTGTAAAATTTCGTCTTCTAGATCAATTGTCATAAAATATCCTCAAAACCCTAGACTGGATAACAGATCATCAACATCATCTTGAGATGTAGCAACATCACCTGCCTTATCATCTATGCCTGGAACTGCAGGCCCATGTTGTTCAGGCGCTTCCTCTTCTGCCTGAGAATCATTCATTGACTGACCCGAAATTCGAACCATCTCAACCAAATTAAACTCCAAGTCTTGTACTAAATCAATAACTTGCTTAATAACCTGCCCCGTTATGTCCTGAAAACCTTGTGCCATTAAAATTTCATTCAGTCCCTCTTGAACCTGACATAAAGATTTTTTTGATTCGTTAAAATGAGTAGTTATCTCACCACTCATATTTTTGAATTCTTCAAAAGGCATTTCCCTATCCAAAAACCGCTCCCACTTTTCAGATAAGTTTGATGCTTGATCATTAAGTTGTTGCGAAACAGGTAATAAATTTTCTACAGCACTTAAAGTTTTATCTGCTGCCTCCTCTGTCATAGTAATCACATACTGCAAACGCTCTTTCGCATCAGGCATGCTGTGTTGAGTCATATCAGCTATTTTTGAATCCAGGGTAAAACTTTGCATGGTGTCATGGAGCTGACGTGTCAAGCGCCCTACTTCTTGGAACAACTGAGTTTCTCTTATAACAGCAATTTCACCTAGCAAGCCATCTGCCGTTGGATCATCCTCTTTTTCTAGCGCTAGAACCAAATTTTTAGCTAAAGCTAAGCGACTATCAATTGTCATACTTCATTCTCCTAAATGGATTGGCTCTAACCATCTATACGTTCAAAAATCTTTTCGATCTTTTCTTTTAAGGTTGCCGCTGTAAAAGGTTTGATAACATATCCATTAACACCCGCTTGAGCTGCCATAATAATTTGCTCCCTTTTTGCTTCTGCTGTGACCATTAACACAGGAAGATCAACTAAATCTGGATTTGCTCGAACCGCTTTTAATAAATCTATTCCTGTCATTCCTGGCATATTCCAGTCTGTTACTAAGAAATCAATCCCACCATTTTCCAGAATAGGTAAAGCAGTTTTACCATCATCTGCTTCAACAGTGTTGGTAAACCCAAGATCTCTCAAAAGATTTTTTACTATTCGTCTCATTGTCGAAAAATCATCAACAACAAGAATCTTCATTTTTTTATCCAAGGAAAATCTCCAACCTATTATTTTTCATATTTATATCGACTCAAATTAATCAAATTTGAGGCCTTTGACAAAACAAGCTGAAACTTAAAAAACACCAATAAAATAGTTATTGATTGGTTTCTAAAGTTAAGGTAACTCGCAATAAATAAACTACCCGTATTGGGCAGAATTTTTGTTTGTCTTCAGCGGTATAGAAATAGGCGCATAGCAAGCTACGTAACTATTTCTATACCGCTGAAGACGGACAAAAAGACAAGCAAGACTGGTAGTTTATTTGTTGCGAGTTGCCTAATTGTTTCACTATTTATTATCGTAGTCTTCAAACCATTCTGCAAGCCTTGATCGTAACCTTAACATTGCTTGGCTACATATTTGACTTACCCTTGATTCACTTACATTGAGCACTTCACCTATTTCACGTAAATTAAACTCTTCATCATAATAAAGTGAAACAACCAAGCATTCCCTTTCAGGCAAAGCTTTAATTGCTTCAACGAGTGCTTGCCGAAAACTTTGCTCGCCCAACAAATCAAAAGGATCTGCACTAACACTTTCTGCATCCTTAAAGGCATAATCTCCTGATTCTGATAAGGCTTCAACACTAAATGTTTTACAGCCTACCGTATCCTGAAGAATATGATTGTATTCTTCGACAGCCAATCCTAAATGCTCTGCTATATCCGTATCTCTTGCATCCCGACCTATTTTATTTTCAACATCTCTTATGGCTGCTGAAACCATCCGGGCTTTTTTATGCACGGATCGAGGTGTCCAGTCGGAACGCCTAACTTCATCAAGCATTGATCCTCTTATTCTAATACCGGCATAAGTATCAAAACTGGCACCTTGCTTGGTGTCATAATTTTTTACTGCTTCTAATAAGCCCAGCATCCCAGCTTGAATTAAATCATCTACTTGAACAGAGTCAGGTAAACGTCCCTTTAAATGAAAAGCAATACGTTTGACCAAGTCTACATGCTGCATCACCCTTTCATCAGGGCTTCCTGTCTGCATAGTAGCGTACATGGCCGCTCCATTCATGCAACATCCTCATGCGTCCCAAACTCTATCATTCTTTCAACAAAAAATTCCAAATAGCCACCTGCTTGTATTTTTACTGGCCATCCTTCAATTTTTTTGGCCAGGTTCCTAACTGCTACTGAGGCTTTACTTCTTGGGAAGGCTACAACAAAGGGTTTCTGTTTTTGTACAGACTGTCGTAAACACTCATCAAAGGGTACTGCACCCGCATAATTTAAAGAAACATCCAAATACCGATCTGTTACCTTACTTAGTTTAGTAAATAAATGTTGACCTTGCTGAATAGATTGCACCATATTTGCCACAATATGAAATTTACTCAGATTATAATCTCGATTAAGCAGTTTAATATAGGCATATGCATCCGTCAGAGAGGTTGGTTCATCACAGATGACTACCATAATTTCCTGACAAGCCCGAGCAAAGTTAACCACACTGGAAGAAATTCCTGCAGCCGTATCTACAATCAAAATATCAATATCTTTATCTATGTCACTAAAAGCCCGAATAATAGCTGCCTGCTCTATAGTTGAGAGATCAGACATTTGTTGAACACCAGAAGATGCGGGAATAACCCTTAATCCTGCAGGCCCTTCCAGCATGATTTCTGCCAGGGTTTTTTCACCCCTTAATACATGTGATAAATTATATTCGGGTGATAGACCCAACAAGATATCAATATTTGCCAAGCCCATATCAGCATCCATTACGATTACGCGCCGCCCCATCTGAGCCAGCGCCACGCCTAAATTTACCGATATATTGGTTTTACCAACCCCACCCTTACCACTGGTCACAGCAATAACTCGAACAGGTTTTGGCTTTATTTGTCTCATTTTTCTTATTCCAAGTGCTTGATCAACGGGTTCATGCATAACCTTCTGCCACCCAATCATCATGATTTAGCGTGCTGTTAAAATCATTTTCTTCCTCTAACTGTATAGCACATTCTTCAATTAAAGTACTGGCATCTGGATAATAAATATCTTCAGGTACCTGTTGCCCATTGGTCATAAAAGAGAGGGATAATTGATGCTCTATTATGGCTGACAATGTTGGACCTAGCGTGGCAGTTTCATCAAGTTTAGTTAAAATACAAGATTCTGGTTCAAAAACTTTAAAAGCATTCATTATTTCATTCATGGCTTTATATTGAGTTGCCGCTGACATCACCAGGTAAGTTTTAATCGGTATATCTTGTTGTTGTAAAGTTTGAATTTGTTCAGCCAAACGCATATCACGCTGACTCATGCCAGCGGTATCAATTAAAATTAAGCGTTTATCATTGAAGCTATTAATCTGACTATGCAATTCTTCTGCGTTTGTGGCAATTTTTACGGGTATATCCAGCAACCGTCCATAGGTAGAAAGCTGTTCATACGCCCCTATTCTATAATTATCTGTAGTAATTAATGCAACCTGATCAGAACCATACTTTAAAATAAATTTTGCCGCTAATTTTGCAACAGTTGTAGTTTTCCCTACGCCTGTTGGTCCTACTAATGCAAACACACCACCCTGTTCAAAAAAATTATCATTGGCTATTGGTAAAACTTTAGTTAGCATGTCCTTGGCCTTTTCAAAGGCTTTTTCAGAATCTTTATGGCTATCCAGTCGATTGGCTATTTTTTTAGCTAATTTTTTTGAAATATCCATGTCAAATAAACGCCGTAACAAATCAATACGCACAGGGTTTTGATCACTCTGCTGGCCTTGATTCCAGGAAACCTCAGATAACTTAACATCCAATGCAGACTTTAAGGCTTGAATTTCGTTACGCATTTCCTGCATGAATTGAGCAGATGCCATGGATTGTTGTCCATTTTTTTGAATGACATCGTGATTAAATTGATTACCAGGCATTGATTGTTTTTGAAATACTGGCTTTGATTTTTTTACAACGGGTCTTTTGTTTTCATTAGCAATACTAACTTTCTCAGCATAACCTACATATTGTTCAATATTTCGACGCAAGGGTCTTTTAGGAATAACCCCATCCGCCCCAATTTTTCTAGCATTACTCACGACATGCAAATTATTATGCTCGGCATCAAAATCAGTTAATTCTATTTTTTTTGTCACTGTGCTGGGTACAGCAATCGATTTAGTTTGTGCATTCAATTTATCATGAATGGTTTGTTCATCAAAATCTTTGGCGGCAACAATTTCAACACCTTCATCAACTGTACGGTTGGACATAATCACTGCATCTGCGCCCAACTCATCTTTAACCATCCGCATGGCCAACCGAATATCTTTAGCTACAAAACGTTTAATCTTCACCGTATACCCTCATCATAGTTTGATATCATCCAGTTACTCGTACGAAAACAAAAGAGTGGTTTAAAACCCCTCTTATGCGTCATTGTCTTCCATTCACTTGATTAAGGAGCGAGGATTAAATAATATCCGAATTTTGACTTGTATTTTTGTCCGTCATCTGTGTTGTAGAAACAGTTACGTAGCCTGCTATGCGCCTGTTTCTACAACACAGATGACAAACAAAAATTCTGCGCCAAACTTTCGGATATTATTAAATCCTCGTTCCTAAGGAATGGAAGAAATGACGCATAAGAGTTACGCCTCGTAATGTTTTCTATGCACGTTGTCCAACAGTTGAAACCACTTTAATCTGACGATCTTCAGGAATTTCATTATATGCCAAGACATGTAACCCAGAAATTGAATGGCGGACAAATCGGGCTAACCAGGGACGAATAAAGGAGGAAACCAGCAATACAGCTACTTGTCCTTCTATTTCCATTTTTTGAGCACTTTCTTCTAATGATTGATGCATTTGCTCTGCTAATCCAGGTTCTATACCCGCTCCGTTTTCACCCGCCGTTTGCAATGATTTATGCAACAACTGTTCCAACTCTGGTTCCAAGGTAATTACCGGAAAACTTGTTTCTACACCATTGATTTCATGAACAATTGACCGACCTAATGAAGCTCTGACGGCAGAAGTTAAGATGTCAGGATCTTGACTCTTGGTTCCATAATCAGCCAGAGTTTCGGCTATTGTACGTATATCTCTAATTGAAACGCCCTCTCGCAGTAAATTTTGTAAAACCTTAACCACTATGCCTAAAGCTAATGTTTTAGGCACTAAATCTTCAATCAGCTTGGGTGCAGATTTTGCCAGATTATCCAGAATATTCTGAGCTTCTTCGTAACCAAATAATTCGTGCGCATTGGATTGCAATATATGACTCAAATGTGTAGCAACCACAGTTCCTGGGTCAACTACGGTATAACCTAATGTTTGAGCCTGATCTTTCTGACTAATGTCAATCCAGACGGCTTCCAATCCAAAAGCTGGATCCGTTGTCGCCTCACCTTGTAAAGTGCCAAAAACTTGACCTGGATTAATGGCCATTTCCATATCGGGTCTAATATCTGCTTCACCTACAGTAACGCCCATTAAAGAAATCACATAGGTGGTTGGTGATAAATCTAAATTGTCTCTGATGTGAACCGAAGGAATTAAAAAACCGAGTTCCTGAGACAATTTTTTACGCACACCCTTAATACGCGTCATCAACTGTCCACCCTGGTTTTTATCCACCAAAGGAATCAATCGATAGCCTACTTCTAAACCAATAATATCAACTGGCATCACATCATCCCAACCCAGTTCTTTCACTTCTGCGGAAGTAACTTGTTGCTGAGGTAATTGTGCCGCTTGTTCCAGCACTTCTTCCTGTTCAATTTTTGTCCGGCGCTGAATCATATAAGCGCCACCCAATAAAGTTAAAGCCAGTAAGATAAAAACCAGATTTGGCATTCCAGGGATAATGCCTAAAAGCCCCATAATAGCTGCGGTTATCACTAATGCTTTGGGATCACTAAATAATTGTGAAGTGACCTGCTGCCCGACATTTTCATCACTTCCTCTGACTCTGGTGACCACGATTGCAGAAGCAGTAGACAATAGTAATGACGGAATTTGTGCAACCAATCCATCACCGATGGTCAGTAATACATAAACTTCTCCTGCATCAGCAAAACTCATATCATGCTGACCTACCCCAATCGCCAGACCGCCAATAATATTCACAAATAAAATGATAATTCCGGCAATTGCATCACCTCGTACAAACTTGCTGGCACCATCCATTGATCCATAAAAATCTGCTTCGGCTGCAATTTCAGCACGACGATCTCTGGCTTGATCTTGATCAATCAGCCCAGAATTTAAATCGGCATCAATGGCCATTTGTTTACCCGGCATCGCATCTAAAGTAAATCTGGCACCTACTTCGGCAACACGCCCTGCACCTTTGGTTACTACCACAAAATTAATAACTACCAAAATAGCAAAAACAACCAAACCTACCGCAAAATTACCGCCAATTACAAAAGACCCAAATGCTTCGATTACTTTACCTGCCGCGTCACCACCTTCATGTCCTTCTAAAAGAACTATTCGAGTCGATGCAACATTTAAAGCCAGCCTAAGTAAAGTTGCGATTAAGATTACAGAAGGAAAAACAGCAAATTCCAGAGGTTTAAGACTATAAACGACCACCAATAAAATAATCAGTGAAAAGGCAATATTAAAGGTAAAAAACAAATCCAATAAAAAAGCAGGCAGAGGCAATATAATCATTGATAGAACCATCACGATGATTATGGGCGCACCCAGTCCCATGGAGGTCAGGGATTTGATTGATTCAACTGCTTTACTAAAATCCATGTTTTATTTTGATGGCTAATGTTTAGGAATGGGAATTGAATGGTTTGTGCATTATAGCCCAGATTTTTTGTTTAACTTTTTTCGTATGCGAACGTGTCCCCAAGCCACTCGCCAAACAACCAAAGTCAGCATTTAAGCGCGCATTAAATAATCTAAAAAGTTGGAAGAAGTCCGTATTATAAATTGATCAATGATTGATAAGGAATAAGCTTACGTATTCCGGAATTTCATTTCAAAACGCTTATTTCAGATCATAAGTTCAGATCATAAGAATGTCCGATAAAGCTAGTACTCAACCTAACCACAATTGATTTTATACGTTGAAGCGACAAAAGAAAAGTTGAAAGCATTAGAAGCTGTATTGACTGAAATCCAATACAGCCTTACTCTGTCCGCCCTATAAAAAAGCTAAAGATCATGCTAGAAATAACTAGAACAACCGAGTTATTTTTTTGCGTCTTCTGCATTGTGTTAACAGTTTCCTAAGTACCCAAGCATAATTAATTTAAGAAAATTTTACACAGAATTTTTTTCATCTTCAACAAACACCTGGAGATCTGTATAGGTAGAGTAATGCAGAAGCAGTTACCGAGAAGATGAGAAAAAAGACAAAAATGTTAAAGTAATTTTGCTTGGGTATTTATACGTCTATTAGAAGACTTAAACTCAAATATAGTTCTCATTTCAATATTATTTTACTGTATTAATTGAATACCATAAATTGCCGTCATTCCCAGTGTATAACCACCAAGAATATAAACATTTCGAGGATTTCCCGATAATTTAGGCGTTTTAATTTGAGAAACATTCAAAAATGTTAGTGTTAGGCAACTAACATAAATAATGTAGGAAAAAGTCTCTACATTAAAAAACCCTGAAAATAGAACGATAAAAACAAGAATGATACTGTTATTATCAAGTGCAAGACCTGTATAGTGTTTTCCACCGACAAGACCAAAGGTACTAAAATAACTCAAACGTATAGCAGCACCCGCGATCATTAAAAAAGCACCCACTAAAAAAACAGGTTCAAATTTTCCATAACTCAATAATAAAATAGCAGGAGTTACTCCATAACTTACAATGTCAATCAAGACATCAAGTTGACCACCAAAAACACCTTGCTGCTTAGTCCGTCCTTTCATACTTCGTGCAATAAGCCCATCGGCCCAATCAAATGCAACAGCCCAAATCATACCAATCATAGTAATTGCATAAACACCCAAAATACTATAGTAAATTGCTAGTAGAGTACAAGCCAAACCAGCCAAGGAACAAAGGTTAGGAACATCATTAACATAGGAAAGTATTGTGCCTGGTTGCTCTTTATTGAGTAATGATTTTTCTGTCGTCATGATGCTTCCTTTAATTGCCCAATCTAATATGGCGTAAATTTCATAGGGTTAACTGTGTTATGGTAACAAGTTCATTAAAGGGTTTAAAGGATTTAAAGGATTTAATTAATCATGGTTGTTTATACTGTTGGTACATTTGATTTATTGCATGTAGGTCATCTAGCCTTATTAGAATATTGCGCTACTTTGGGTGAGACTGTTGCTGTTGGTGTTGCTTCTGATGAAGTCGTGAAATTATATAAGCCTAATATCCCCGTCATTCCACTTGAACAACGTATAGAAATGCTTCAGGCACTACGCTGTGTAGATATTGTATTACCGTATCATGAGTTAGATTATATTGCGGTTTGTAAGGAAGTAAAGGCTGATATTTTTGTTATTGGCGAGGACTGGGGAAGAAAGCCTCACAATCAAGATGTTGAGAACTTTCTAAAATCCCAAGGTAAAAAAGTTGTTCAAGTTCAATATAACCCAAGAAATTCATCGACTAAAATTAAAAAAGATGTTTTATCTTTGCACCAGACAGGTAAAAGAGTTTAAGACAGAATAATTTTTTTACATTGTAAAAACGTCTGCTAACAATCAAATCCAGTTGACCATTAAAAGCGTCATAATTTTTGCAAAAACACGTAAAATTACTCCCCTTTTTACGGCAACTGATTTGGACGTTATGTTTAAAGAAAATCCTGTTTACTAAAAACTCTAAATCAACTATAGTGCGTACATATGTACATCAAGGAGTAAAGCATGTACCTCACTATAGATACGTCGGCTTTGATTGCGGTCATTGGAAATGAGGAGTCGAAAGATAGAATAATAGAAATTACAGCAAGCTATTCACTTTATGCGCCTATATCGGTTCACTGGGAAATCGGTAATGCATTTTCTGCCATGTTTAAAAGGCAAAAAACGGATATAGAACTAGCAAAGCTAGCACTGAAAGCTTATCATGAAATTCCTATAAAATTTATTGATGTTCCGCTAGAGCAAGCGTTAGAGTTGTCTTATAGTCAAAGCATATATGCTTACGATGCTTATCTTATTCAATGCGCCCAGCAAACAAGTACTTCGCTATTAACGCTAGATAATGGGCTAAAAACAGTAGCAAGAAATATTGGAATTCAAGTTTTAGAGGTTGAGCAATGAAAGAATATAGTTTTACAGAAGCTCGGCAACACTTCGCATCTATATTAGATGAGGCCAGAAAAGAAGGTGTTGTTTGTGTCAAAAAAAGAGACGGTGAATCATTTTATATAAAGCCAGCAATACAAAAAAAATCACCTTTGGATATTAAAGGGGTTGATCTTGGTGTGTCTTCTAACGAAACAGTTGATATCATTAGAGAAGGTAGAGAAAGAAACCACCTTATTTAAAGGCAGTATTGTTGTTTAAAACATAACCCATACTTCCAGTTGAGCGTAAAAGGCGTCAGTTGGTGAGATATAAATTATTCTGTGCGCGTTATTAAAAGGCATAAAAACTCAGATTAAAATGCACGCCATCATCTTGTAAATTATGATCCGCTTTATCAACTGCTGTGATCAGGTCATGGGCATAATATATTTCAGCCTTGATGTGTTTTAAAATCTGCCAATTTAAACCAATACCTATAGAATGTATTTCATCAGTTTGTTGCTCATGATTCCAGCCTAAACCATAATCCATAAATGGAACCAAGGTAAAATTGGTGGCAAAAGGTTCGCTCATGGAAAATATTGGGTAATGTAATTCTATACTGCCACTATAACCGTTATCTCTAACCAATTCATTTTCTCTATAGCCTCTGACACTGTATATTCCACCAATAGCGATACGTTCTTGAGATAACAAAGCTTCATCGCTTAGTTGCAAGTTACTACGTATGCGAATCTGGGCACCCTCATCATTTAGTTTATAGGCGTATTGTGCCTGACCCAACCAAGAAAAAAACTCACTATCCGGCAGTGTATGCCCTTTTTGTATGGTTGAGTGAAAAGCATTAATACCAATATTAAAACTTGAACGTAAAGCTAGAACATGGTTTTCAAAACGTGCCATATATTCTTGAAATAAACGTATCACTGAGACTTTAGTTGGACCGTTGATGTTTCCATTTTCAAATACAAAAGGTTCACCATTGATAAAGGTTTCACTACGACGACTGGCAAAACTAGCGCCTAGAGTTAAATTTTGCTGAGTATCTCGTAAAATGGGATGACTTAATGTCCAGTTGAAGTTGCGTATTTCACTTTTAATACCTATTTGATCCAAGGGTTGTTCTATCACCGAAGAACGCCCCACATTAAAATGAAAGTCGAATAAAGTGCCGTGTCCATTCAATGGAATGGCAAATCCACCTGCAAAGCTTTCGGCACCTTCACTGGTGTCAAAACGAAAATCCAGCTTGTCACCCCAGCGGGTCAAATTTCGCACCCAGGCATCTACTTGCACCTGTTCAGCACCAATACTAGGAGGGTTGTAATTGTTATAGTGTACCGCAACTTGATAGGGACGTTGACGGGTTACTTTTAAATCAAGGGCACTTTCACCCATTTGAGGTAAAGCTTTATAATTGGCGTTCAAGCTTTTTATTAATGGGTCATTCAATAGCAATAAATAACGTTCTTGAAGATCATTGACATTAAAAGGGTCATCACTGAGTAAACGGGCTGCAATATAGTCTGGATGCAACCAGCCTTGTCCTTCAACAGTAATTTGAGTTAGCCGTCCTTCAATAATATCAATTGTTAATATGCCGTCTTTTAAATTCTGCTGAGGTATTATTGCGCCTGAATTGACATAACCCTGATCTATATATAACTCGGTAATTTTAAAACGCAATGCTTCCAACTCACCTACATCAATAGCTTTATGTAAGTAATCTTCTGCCAGGTTTTGTAAAATAGTCTCATCAAACACAGTGAGTCCGTTAAAAACTATTTGTTGTAAGGTTACGGTAAGACCCAGAGGCTGAACTAGCTGCGACTCATCTTCCAGCCTTGGCAAGACAAAAGTCTCATCACCAGGCTGAGAATCAAAATCAGGCAATTGGGTTTGATTTTTATTGGGGTGCGTGGAAGAAGATTTTTGATCTGCCCAACAAACCGTAGCGCTTGATAGAACCAGATGAAAAAACAAAAGTGATGAAGTGATGCGCTTCATAATCAATTAACTCTTAGGGGTTGGGTTTGAGGGTTTCTGCCCTGATATCGTGGGTAACTCAGGTTTTTGACAGTCAAATGGATTCTGGCTGGCTGGCAAGGAAAATGATGTAGTATTAGTGCTAGCTCCATTGACTTGTTGTAAATTGTTGTTATCTTTTTCTGGAGAAACATGAGTTACTGGTTGAAGATTATTCTCTGAGTTTAGTAAGAAATCAAGGGTTTGTTGCTGCTGGCCTTTTCTAAATGAACCCATGGCTCCCTTACCAATTTTTTTCAGCGTATTTTGTTTTGCCGCTGGCGAACAAGGGTTTTGACCAACTTGCTCAAGATCCAAATTGGGTTCTTGTAAACTGGCGAGTGTACTGGTGATATTCAATTCTGGCGCAGAAATACTGATATCGCCACTCACACCATCGGGAGCAGCTGCCTGGATGACATTGAAACCGCTTAATCCTGGTGTAAAACCTAAGGGCTGATTGCCTCCAGATATCAAACTATTATTACTGGGAATCAAGTTATCAACAGTTAAGGTTATGTCCCCACCTGAAGCTGCAATCGCTGCTGTATTAGCTTGTATAAACCCTGTATCCATAACTAAGAAAGGAGATGCGATGATAATATCTCCTCCGTTACCCTCATCACCTAACACTGAGGTAGTAATTTGACTGTTTTTTAAAAAAACCTGTTGTTGCGCAGTAATTGTAATGGCACCGCCATTGCCTTCATTAGCCGATGTGATGATACGGCTTTCACTTTCTACGGATAAAGACTGCGTATCAATGACAATGTTGCTGGCATCAATATTTCGTCTAGAGGCTGCTGAAATTTGACTTCCGTTACTGAGTATTACTTCAGGTGCATTGATAGTAATCTGATCAATATCAAATAAATCTGGTTGATCGGATTCAGTTGCTGAGGTTATCAATATGGCTCCTTGATTGTCTAAAGTTACTTTTCGAGTAGCTGTGATGGAGACCGAACCTACATTGCCTGAATCTTGGTTTTCTGTTGAGGAGGTTATCAGAGAATCACCTCCCACAATCAATACTTCATTTGCAATTATATCTATAACCCCAGCAGACCCATCAGCAATCGTACTGGAACTGATTTTCCCACCACTTAATACCGAAAGTTTTGCCGAGCTATTAATCGAAATATCACCAGCATCACCTATACTTAAGGTATCTGAACTGATTTGCCCACCATTTTGAACTAAGATTTCAGCTGTCGTATTAATAATGATATCGCCTGCTATACCCTCAGCAAAGGTATCTGAATTGATTCTTCCTCCATTAACAACAGAGATTTTTCCCGTACTGATAATATTCACAGTACCTGCATCCCCAACTGACTCAGGAAATGCTGATGAAGAAATAGAGGTTACATTATTTGTCTCTTGGCCATCAACCAATAATTCATTGGTTGTGATATTTACTTGCCCAGCATCTCCTTGACCTGAAGTACCGGTTGCGATAGTGCCACCATTGACAACAGAGAGCAGACCTTGACTAGTTATCTGCACAAGATCTGCATTGCCTGATGATCCAGGTAATGCGGCTGAAAAGACCCCGGTAAATTGTCTAGCTCCCCGCCTATCTATATTGATATTTCCGGCAATAATATTGACAAACCCTGCCCCCCCCTCAGTTAACGTGCTGGAACTAATTTGTGCGCCGTTAAGTATTGAAAGTAATCCCTTGGCGGTTAAAGCTATATCACCTGCATCGCCTAATCCAAACGTATCTGAATTAATTCTTGCGCCATTAGTTACTGTGAAAAAGCTTTCACTGTTAACCGATACTGTACCCGCATTGCCTGTTGAATTCTTTTCGGCTGTAGAAGAAATAGAAGTCTGCAAATTTGACCCTTGCCCATCCAGTAATACTTCTTGAGCGCTGATGATGACCAGACCCGCCTCTCCATTGGCAAAAGTACTGGAGCTGATTTTTCCACCACTCATAATAGAAAGCCTGTCTTGGCTGCTTAATATTACATCTCCCGCATCACCTGGCCCTGACGTGTCAGAACTGATTTGACCCTGGGTCTGCACAGATATTGAACCGACGCTATTTATAGTAACATTGCCAGCATGACCAGTACCCTGTGCATCTGAACTGATTTTTCCATTATTTATGACAGATACCTGACCACTACTATTAATAGTAACCAAGCCGGCATTACCCCCTGAATTTCTTTGAGCGGTAGAAGCAATACCGGTTCTAAGTCGGGTTCCTTGCCCATCTACCCGTATCTCTCCTGCGTTAATATCAACCAATCCTGCATCACCGCCAGATAGAGTGCTGGAACTGATTTGCCCTCTATTCATAACCGAGAGTAAGCCTTTGCTGGTTAGGATAATGTTACCTGCATCTCCATTTTCAAGCGTGTCTGAACTGATTCTCCCCCCATTAATTACTGAAATCAGGCTGTCACTGTCAATAATCACATTACCGGCATCACCTGATGAATTGACTGCTGCCGATGAAGAAATAGCCGTGATATTTTTTGACTCCTGCCCATCGACCAGTACATCACCTGCTGAAATAGTTACTTCACCCGCATTACCTTGACTAAATGTACTGGTGCCAATTGAGCCACCATCCACTACTGAGACTAGACCTGTGCTAGTAATGGTTACAAGATCTGCATTACCTGTCGAACTGGCTGTTGCTGATGAAAAAATACCGGTAGATGTTTTTCCCTGGCCATCTACATTAACTGTTCCCACAGTAATATCAACTATACCTGCATCACCCTCTGCATGGGTACTGGAACTCACTTCTGCACCACTGAGCACAGAAAGCAGTCCCTTGCTAATCAAGGTCACATCCCCTGCTTCACCTGTTGCAAAGGTATCTGAGTTTATTTTTGCTCCATTTGATACGGTAAGCAAGCTATCACTGTTGATTGAAACTGTCCCCGCATTCCCCGTTGAATTTGTTATTGCAGACGAAGAAACGATGGTCAGTTTATTTGAGCCCTTGCCATCAATCAGTACTTCTTTTGCTTTAATATCAATCAGGCCCGCATCTCCTTCGGCAAAAGTATTGGAACTGATTATACCTTCATTAAGAACTGAAATTTTCTCCTGACTGGTTATGAATACGTCACCTGCATCACCAATACTTGATGTATCTGAACTGATTTGTCCGCCATTTTGAATGAGTAATGACCCTTTACTATTGACGATAACGTTACCCGCTTGACCGGATCCAATTGTGTCTGAGCTGATTTTTCCATTATTTATTACGAAGATTGTACTATCACTATTAAGAGTAACAATACCTGCATTACCCGATGAACTTTTTTGAGCTGTGGAAGCTATTCCCGTATTTGCAATCATTCCCATATTAACGGGTGATCCTTGCCCGTCAACCCGTATTTCTCCCGCATTGATTTCGATAAAACCCGCGTCACCTCCCGCATGAGTATTAGAGCTTATTTGTGCTTTGTTCAAAACTAAAAGCAAGCCTTTACTGGTAAGAATGACATCACCCGCCTCCCCATTTTCAAACGTATCTGAACTAATTTTTGCAGCATTTTGTACCGTGATCTTGCTTTCACTATTGATTATTACGTTACCCGCATTACCGGACGAGTTTTTTTCTGCTGAGGATGAAATCAACGTGTCCATACTCGATCCCTGTCCATCAACGATTAGTTCACCAGCGGAAATGGATACTTCTCCCGCATTGCCTCTAGCAAAAGTACTGGTTCCAATGGGTGCAATCTAAAGTGAGGGGGAAGCACTCGCTAATAAACTCAACAAAAAA
>CAYNRB010000006.1:21868-35923 GCA_964399475.1 uncultured Methylomarinum sp. | reverse complement strand
TTGTTTGGAGGTATGTTTATGGTCTTTAATTCGTACGAAATGTCTGCAATCATGATGCTTGCTCCAGTCAGAAATTGGATTTAAATGTTGCGCTAATTGACCAAGAGTCAAGTGTTGGCCTGCGAGTTTTTCAGCCCCTGGCATTAAATCTAAATCAGCTTTTCGATGCTCTGGCCACGCTGCTTCGAATTGCATACCATTTTGATAGAGCGTAATACTGTACAAGTATTCAATCGCTCCATTAGATGGATTAGCCCAGCAAGGCGGATGATCTAATCCATTTCCCTGTAACTGTTTATTGACATAAGCCATACGTTCTTTTAAGAGCAGCTGTTGTTTTTTAAATTTTTTAGTCTGTGTGAGTAATTGATCTATTGTTTTGGGTAGCTTATCCGACAAGCCACTTTGTTCATAGGTTTCACTTAGTCGCTTAAAATGTTCTAATGATTGTAATTTTTGTTGTAAACGTTTGTTGGACTGAATTAATTCAACAGCTACTTTTGCAACTTGTAATTTTGAAAACATTTCATTAAGTTGCTGTTCATTAGGACTGACTGCAAACCCCCCTGCTTTCATCAATCGATTTTCTAATAATTGTAATCGTTTAAATGACTCGTCTTGCTCTGACTTGATTTTCTTTATCTCATTCTGTAAATCTGTTTTTTTCTTAATTTCTTTTTCAAGTTTATTGTTTGTTGTTTGCAATGATGTTGTGCTAATGAACATCAATAAAAAAAACATGATAAAGCTTAATTCATTTAATGTGATACCAAAAAAGAAAGCACTACGTACTTCGTAAGAACTCATTTCAGGTATCTAATATTTTGCTAATATTATTCGCTCCTTGAGCAAAATCTTGTTGCATATGCAATAAAGATTTTCTGGATTTCTGTAAAATCTTGGACATCTCTACTTGATGTTCTTTTGCTAAATCAATATCAAGTCGAGCCACACCACCCATATCCGATAATAACTGGGTATGCTGTGCAATCATTCCATTAAAAGATTCTAATCGATTTAAAGTCGATGTGACATGCAGTCCAAATTCTGAGATCTGTGTAATTGTTTCTTTAGTATTACCTAGGGCAGAAGCAATGTCCTGAAGATCTTGACCAATCTTCACCCCTGATTGGGTATTATCTCCAAAGGTTTTGAATGTTTCCGAAACTTGAGCTGATGACTGATTTATTCTGAATGACATAGTTTCCAATTCATTGGGTAAGCTATTGACAGCTGAGACCAGCTTTGTAAAATTATGCATTGCCTCGGATGATTGTTCGGTTTGTCTGGTTAAATTCTCTGAAATGCCTATGGTTTTTTCGGACAAAGAGGAAACTTCATTGAGTAAAGAGACCAGACTTTCATTAATATTGGCATTGGCATTTAATTTTTGATTAAAACCATTGATTGAATCAGAAAATAGATGTAAATCGGTAACTGTTTGATTCATACTAACGGCAATATTTTGTGCATTTCTATCTATAGTATCTTGTCGTTCATTTATTTTTTTGAGTTGAAATTGCATTTCATCCAGCCTGATTACCAAACGATCCAATGGACGGCTTAATTTATCGGAAAATATCTCCTCGGGTAATTTGATATCCAGTAGGTTTTTTTCAAAAGCCTGTGTCGCATTTTTAACGGATTGATTGGCTTCCTGTATATTCTTATTTAAAGCAATGGCTCCACTTTTGGCATAATCTTGAACGGTCAATGCAGTCTGGTGTATACCCTCTGCGGCATGCTCTATGGAGCTTTTAATGGCGATTTGTGTTTCCTTATGTGAAACATCAAGTTGCATAGAAATAATTTTGGCCTTTCTGATCAATTCGTTAGCCGCATATTCAATCTCAGTCATCATATGGGTTTCGGCACTGCGAATATCGACTTTAAAGTTGTTAATATATATTCTGACAGATAAGCCAAAAATTGTTGTTAACAAAGCAAGACTAAAGTTGGAAATTAATAGACCAGACTTAAGTGTGTCACCCCCTTGATAAAAATAAAGTGAAATAACCAAGGCTACTAACGTTAATAGAAAGCCTAAATAATAAACACTGTCTCCAAATTGTTCTAAAAACAAAGTGTTTCTACTGAATAAGTATCCAACCCATGTGTACAATCCCATGCAAGTCATTGGAATAAAAACTGCCAATAGAGGAAAATTGTAAAATTGAGGCAAACAAACACCGAAAACGCCGCCTATTAGGGCAGCAATAAACATTCTACGGATTAAATAGAGTGATTTTTGATCAAGTTTGGTAACTGGCATAGTCTTTATATAATTCTCATTTCTTACCCATCAATTTTTTCAATCAATGTAACATGCCCGCCTATTGATTGAATAAAATCTGCCCAGAAAAAAGCATGTCGCTTATTTTGCAATTTTTCCATTCCTTCACGGCGTACGTATAAAATATTTATTTTGGCATTTTGCAGATCGGTATTAATACGTTGATAATACGTAGTTTTTTGTAGGTTGGCAAGATTCATCTGTCCTCGGTAGTGAGACCACTCAAGTGTATGATGCAACATATCAGAAATCAAAATAATTTGTTTTTCCGATGCGTTGTCTCCTGGAGGAAAAGCACTCAGCGCGATAATCTGGAATATCTCCATAATTGGTGAGAAATCTGATTCGCCTGCTTTTAAGAAACCTTCGATCACCTGATCCAGAGGTTGTTCAAATTGCTCACTCCAGCGTTGGCGGATAAGCCGGGGATTTTCAAAAAAAGCATTAGCATCCTCTCCTGTGCGTGGTGTACAAACAACAAAATCAGGTGATATCTTTTGTTCAATCTTATTATCAATAACATAAATTGAAACTTTTGTTCCTGGTAGCAAACTGGTTTTGAATTCACCAATAAAACGTTTTAGAAAGTGTTGTTGAATTTTATTATATTCATCGCTTTTATCAAATACCAATGCCACATATTTAGGACTTAAAGTTTCTGTAGGACATAAGGTTTCTGGATCAAATACAATTTGTTTTTTTTGTAATTCAAAACGAAAAAATGCCAATGATGCAAAGACAATTAGAACGCCTAGAATAATTAATAGACCTAGAAAATTCATTCGTTTTACTTTTGTTTTTTTTCTATGTCTAGGCATTATGAATTAACTCCTCTCTCCTAAGGAACGTGAAATAAATATACTTCGCACGGTTGTGGATTTCTAGCGGTCGGTTTTTGCCGATAGACTGCCTTGCTGAAACAGTTGCGTAGCTTGCTATGCGCCCGTTTCAGCGCCTTGCTATCGACAAAAATTAACTCGCTAACAATTCCGCAACCGTGACCGCGCAAAGTATAAGTTATAAAATCTTATGGATAAAATAAAGAAACATTTAACTATACCAAGTCGGGTCTTCTATCTTTGCTTCTTCAAACCCCGTAATTCTTAATCTGCAAGCATCACATACTCCACAAGCTGCACCTTTCTTGCTTGCGGAATAACATGAAACAGTCTGCTTATAATCAACGCCCAAATCAGTCCCAGATAGAATAATTTCAGCTTTACTAAGTTTGATTAATGGTGCATGAATTTTAATTTCTGTTCCTTCAACGCCAGCCTTGGTTGCCAGATTTGCCAATGTTTGAAATGCATTAATAAATTCGGGTCTACAATCTGGATAGCCAGAATAGTCAACAGCATTGACACCAATAAAAATATCATTCACGCCTAAAACTTCTGCCCATCCTAAAGCAAAAGATAAAAAAACAGTATTTCTGGCTGGTACATAAGTGACGGGGATTCCTTTCTGTGGACTATCGGGCACACTGATATGCTCATCAGTTAATGCAGATCCACCAATAGAACCTAGTCCTAATTCAATAACTTTGTGAATTTCCACCTGATAATGTTTGGCTATGTTTTTTGCTGCAATGATCTCTGCATTATGTTTTTGCCCATATTCAAAACTTAAGGCATAACATTGATAACCCTGTTTTTTAACTTGAGCTAATATGGTTATTGAATCTAGTCCGCCAGACAATAGGATGATAGCTTTTTTTTGCATGTTAGTTTTTATTCTTCGTAACTATTAATATGCTTCATATCATATAGAGTTATTTTCCTTGAACATCACCCCAAAGAAATTTATGTAACTGGATTTGAAATCTTACTGGCAAACTATCTTGGATGATTTTTTCAGCTAGTTCAGTTGGACTCATTTTTCCCATTACTGGCGAAAACAACACATCCTGACAACAATTAGATAAATCATACTGTTCTAAAATAGATTTTGACCATGCATAATCATCCAAATCAGCAATAACAAATTTAACTTGGTCTCTATTGCTTAGATGTTCAATATTTTTAAACAGGTTTTTGTCCATCTCATTTGATCCCGGTGTTTTTATATCCATTACTTTAATGACTCTGGAATCAACCGTAGAAATATCAAGTGCCCCACTGGTTTCTAATGAGACTATATAGCCAAGATCCAAAAGCAATCTCATCAATTCATGGCATTCGGGTTGAGCTAAAGGTTCGCCACCCGTCACTGTAATATATCGGGTTTTAAATTGCCTGACCTGTTCGATAATCTTTGTTAATGACTGTTTTTCTCCTCCTGTGAAGGCATAAGCCGTATCACAATAACTACATCTTAATGGGCAACCTGTTAATCGAATAAAAACGGTAGGTAAACCAACTGTATTTGACTCTCCTTGTAATGAAAAAAATATTTCAGTGATTTTTAAGGTTTTTTCCATTAAGGCTGCATGACTCCCATACTAATCAGTTTCTTTTTTGCAAAATGTGCTGCAGTTGTTCCTGGAAAATTAACCGTAACCTTTGTTAAATAATCTTTAGCTTGGGCATTATTATTTTTCTCTAAGGCCAAATAACCTAATTGTAATAAAGCATTAGGCACTTTGGAGCTGGCACCATATTGAGTAATTAACTTAGTAAATGCAACCTTTGCAGCATTCTTATCTTGATTTGCTTTATAGGCAGCAGCTAACCAGAATTGAGAATTATCAGCATATTCCCCTTCAGGAAAATCGTTTAAAAGCGATTTAAATGCAGTAATTGCTCGTACATTATGCCCGTTTCTTAAGGTTTCTAGTGCGGTTTCGTATATTTCTTTCTGATTGGCGACTGGTGGCGCTATGTCTTCTTGGGAATTATTGTTGATGGTTGAAGTAGCAGGTTCGACAATGTTTTGCTCGGCAGTTCTAGCAGAATAATTATCTATGCCATTTTGATTACTTTCATTCGGATCTAATGCAGTTGGTGTAGCGGTTGCTGTCAACTCTTGGATGCGCTGATCTAGATCAGAATAAATATTACCTTGTCTCTGTTTTAAATTAAAAATTGTTTGTGATTGATCTTCTACGGTGCCTCTGAGCTGCTGAATTTCTGCCTGCATTTGCTCCATACGCCCTAATAACTCATAAAGCGCATTGGCCGAGGGTTGCTTTGAGTTATTGGCAGAACTACTCTGATAGGTAGAATTATCAATAACAGGAGGCAATACGACACTTGATTCAGCAAACACACTTGAACAGGTCAAGAGTATCAAAAAAAACAATTTTTTCATTTTTTAACCCTGATAAGAAATTTCAACCCTTCGGTTGAGCTGGAAAGAAGCTTCATCAAATCCATTAGCTGAAGGCTTTTCTTCTCCATAACTGACAACTTCCATCTGACTATCAGCAACACCCTGTATTTTCATGATTTTATAAACCGATTTTGCACGCTGCTCACCTAAGGCAATATTATATTCACGAGAACCTCGTTCATCGGCATGTCCGCCTAAAATTATTCGCTGAGCCGGGTGATTAACCAAGTAGCGTGCATGAGCAGCAACTACGGGAATAAAATCCTGCTGAATTTCACTGCTATCAAACATAAAGTATATAGTCTGTTTAGATAAAGGGTTGGAAGGATCACTAAATTCTGAACCTAACTGATTAGGGCTCAATTCACTGCTTGTAAATTGCTCATTGGTACCAAATTGTTGATTGGCACCAAATTGTTCACTCGTAACAACAGACCCATCAGAATAGCCCGTAGTTGAGGCACTATTTTCACTATTCGGCGACCCCTCCAATAAACTCCCTTTTTTTTCATCTGTAGAGCTACAACCTGACAGGATTGCTGCACTGATTGCAAAAACTAACACTCTTTTATTAAATCTCATTTTGAAAACTCTCACTGTTAAAAACTTAAAATATTTAAAAACCAAAGGGTTATGCGGTGAATGATAGGCAATTGATTTTATGCGAGCTGCATGCTTTTGTAACCTTGAAGTAACAAAGTGGGATCAAGGTTTTCTTCACTCTACAATTCCTTGATTCCGCTACGCTTCATTAAGGCTACTTGAATATCATTTGTTTTACTCAACAACAATAACCTAACCTACCAATTTATTATTGGGGTGACCATGCTGGCTCGCGAACTTCTCCACTACTAAAAATCAGATTTTGCTGCATTCTACCATCAATAGAAATAGCAGATAGGACACTTTTTCTGCCTTTTCTGGAAGCATATAAAAGCATGTCACCGTTAGGTGAAAAGCTGGGAGATTCATCAAATCTTCCAGCCGTTAAAACATTAATGGTTCGGCTGGCAAGATCCATTACTGCTATTCTATAATCCCCTCTATTAGCATGCACCATGGCAATACTTTTTCCATTCTTGGCATATTGTCCTCTGGCATTATAATCTCCATCAAATGTTAACCTTTTTGGGTTTCCACCTCTTGCTGGAATACTGTAAAGCTGCGGTTTCCCACCACGATTTGAGGTATAAATTATGGATTGTCCATCAGGTGCCCACGCAGGTTCAGTATCAATTCCATAACTTTTGGTTAATTTTCTTAACGACTTATTGATTAAGTCTAAAATATAGATATCGGGACTACCCCCTTTAGACAATGTTAAAGCCAGGCGTTTTCCATCAGGTGAAAAAGCAGGCGCGCCATTTATGCCCTTATAGGCCGCCACTCGCGTTCGTTTTCCTGTTGCCACTACCTGAATATAAATTGCCGAACGTTTATTTTCAAAAGAGACATAGGCAATCTTTTTCCCATCTGGAGACCAAGCCGGAGACATTAAAGGTTCAGATGATTTAGCAATGGTTATCGGATTAAAACCATCCGCATCCGCAACCAGTAATTTATACAACTTTTGGTTATTCGCTTTAGTAATACTAGTTATATAAGCAATATTCGTACCAAAAATTCCTTTTATACCCGTTAGTTTTTCATAAATTAAATCACTGATTTGATGAGCTGTTTTTCTAATTTTATTTTTAGAAAAAGTCAGTCTGTAACCCATTAAGGGCTTTCCTTTGTAAACATCCAGCAATTGAAATTGCACTTGATAGGCACCTGCTTTCTCATTAACCGATCCAATAACCAGGTATTCCTGACCCAATGCACGCCAATCTCTGAATCTTATGTTTTCAGTCTGGGTTGGCGTAGACAACATATTGCGATTTTCCAAGGTTTTAAATAAACCACTACGACTTAAGTCTGCCTTAATAATTGCGGAAATATCAGCAGGACCACGGCCTATTTGACCCTTCCAGCCAAAAGGTACAATAGCAATAGGCGTAGCTGTTTCTACGCCTTTGCTAATCTCGATTGTCAGTTCTGCTTGAATGATGGGGATATAAACAATGAACAAGCTAAATAATAGTATTTTTCTTAGTAAAATAGGCATGAATTAATTATCAACTATCGGTTTCAAATAAGATTTTTATAGAAATTTTCTTTACGTAGTTACCCGTGCGGATGTCTATGGTTTAATTTATTCCGGTTTAAATTCAAAAATAAAGGTTCTGAATTTTGCTACAAACAAGCGTCTATTTTTTGGCACGGGTAAGGGCGAAGCTTTACGCACAGCATTTTCAGCCGAACGATCAAAGACACTGTCTCCGCTACTTTTAATCACAGTGACATCCATGACATCACCACTGGGTAATAATTTTACCCGTATGGTACTGACCAATTCTTTGCTTGACAAAATCGGTTTAATCCAACGACTATTCACCTTTTTCTGTATCGCTGTTGTTGTAGTATGTGTTGCTTGTCTGTTTTGCTCTTTTTGTGCTTGAGCGACCCCTTCTTGCTGTCTTGATTTTGCGGCTTTCTCTGCCGCCTCAACTTTTTGTTGGTTTAATTTTGCTATTTTTTCAGCCGCCTGTACTTTTTTCTGAGTGATAAGTTCATGCTGTTTTTTTTGCTCGGCCAACTTTGCCTGCTTGTGTTTATTTTCTTCAGCTAATCGTAAATCTTTGTCTCGTTTTGCTTTAGCTTTTCGTACATCATTCAATTTTTTTTCTTCAGCAACTTTTTGTTTCTTTATTTTTGCTAGTTTTGCCGCTTCTACTATTTTTTGTTTTTTTAAAGCCTTTAATTTTTTCTTTTCCTTTAATGCACTCTCTTTTCTTTGCTTTTCTAACTGTTTTTCTTTCTTCTCTGCTTTTAATCTTTTTTGTTTGGCTTTTTGTAACAGCTGCTGTTCTTTTATGCGTTTGTTATGCAAATCCTTCTGTTGTTTTTTATTTGCAAGCCGTTTGTTATTTTCCTGAATTTTTAAACGATTAGCTTCTTCCTGAATTTTATTGTCATCCAGAATTGATGCTTGAATAATTTCAGGCAATGGTTTTTGCTTTACTAGCTCCGCATCCTCACTAAAATCAACACCAAACAAGGCTAAAATAATTAAATGCATTGATAAGGCTAAGGTAAACGATAAGGCATACTTTCTAATCGTACTCATCACTTATTCAAACGAACTGGTCATTAAACCTACACTGGGTACACCTGCATTTTTTAAAGCTGCCATCACGGTAACTACTTTGCCATATTCAACGCTATGATCACCTCTAATATAAACCTGAGTTTTAGGTTTATTTCTCAATACTTTAGCTACCCTGGATAACAATACCTCTACATCAACAGGTTCTTCAGTCTGCTCACCTATATCAATAAAATAATTCCCCTGCTTATCTATTGAAACAATAACCGGAAGCTCATTTTTCTGTTCAACTAATTCTGTATCTGCCTGGGGAAGATCAACATCGACACCAGTTTGAACCATAGGTGTTGTAATCATGAAAACCATCAGTAACACAAAGGTTACATCAATATAAGGGACTATATTGATCTCAGCCATGGGTTTTCTACGAGCTGACCGATAACTCATTTAGTATGTGCCTGTCGATGGAGCAATACTACAAATTCATCCATAAAAAGCTCATATCGACTAGTCAGTTTATCCAGTCTAGTTGAAAAATGGTTATAGGCAATAACCGCAGGAATGGCAGCAAACAGACCAATCGCAGTGGCTATTAATGCTTCTGCAATACCTGGCGCAACTTGAGCCAGAGTCGCTTGTTTAACATCACCCAAAGCCCGAAAAGAATTCATGATTCCCCAGACTGTACCAAATAAACCCAAATAAGGGCTGATAGACCCGACTGTTGCCAGAAAAGACAAAGATTCATCCAGTTTATCCAGCTCTCGCGTCAATTCAATTCGCATGGCTCTTTGAGCACTTTCTACCTGAAGTGCAACATCCATATCTGATTTTTGGCGCATTCTAGAAAATTCTTTATAGCCTGCCAAAAAGATTTTTTCTATGCCTTTGGGTTCAAACCCACTGGCGGTTAATTTTTTGTACAGGCTAGTTAGTTCAATGCCTGACCAGAATGCTTTTTCAAACTCATCTGTAACGGCAATCGCCTGTTTAACTTCTTTGCGTTTAAAATAAATAAAGTTCCAGGACATAATTGATGCGCAGAGCAAAATCAACATCACAACTTGCACCACAAAACTGGCATTTGCTACCAGGTAAAACAGAGATGAATCGTCAGTCATTTTTTAATTTGTTTAATATAAAATCAGGAATTCTTTTAGGTCTCAATTTTTCTGAATCTAAACAACCAATACGTATGATGCCCTTGCACAATACTTCTCCATTTCGAGTAATGATTTGCTCAAAAACCAAACTGGCCTTTTTTGCCAATGTCACTGTGGCGCTTACTTCAAGGTATTCATTAAAACGAGCGGGTTTTAAATAATCAACCTGTACTGAGCTGACCACAAAAATAATATTTTGTTCAGCAATTAACTGGTCTTGTTCAAAGCCAAAACTACGTAAATATTCGGTTCTTGACCGTTCAAAGAATTTCAGGTAATTGGCATAATAAACTACGCCGCCTGAATCAGTATCTTCATAATAAACCCGAACTGGCCATTGAAAAGTATTCATGATGTTTTTAGTTATTGGAAAATATTTGCGGTGACAGGATCATGCTCGGGGACTTTTAGACCAAAATGCAAATAGGCTTTCTGGGTCACTACTCGTCCTCTGGGTGTACGCATTAAAAACCCTTGTTGCAATAAATAAGGTTCTAGCACATCTTCAATTGTGCCACGTTCTTCGCTTATTACTGCTGCCAAGGTATCTAATCCTACCGGACCACCTTCAAAATTTTCAATCATTGATAGAAGTAGTTTTCGATCCAGAGAATCAAATCCATTATTATCAATTTTCAACATTTCCAGTGCTTGAATAGCAATATTGCTGGTTATAACCCCATCACTTTTCACTTCGGCAAAATCACGCACTCTTCTTAATAAGCGATTGGCAATGCGCGGTGTTCCACGCGAACGCCTGGCAATTTCATCAGCTCCCACTTGTTCAATACGTATCCCCAGTACATTAGCTGAACGAATAACAATGGTTGATAGCTCGTCGACTGTATAAAATTCCAATCGCTGCACGATACCAAAACGATCTCTTAATGGGGAGGTTAACAATCCAGCTCGCGTTGTGGCGCCCACCAAAGTAAAAGGGGGCAAATCCAGTTTAATAGATCGGGCAGCTGGCCCTTCCCCTATCATGATATCTATTTGATAATCTTCCATAGCCGGATATAAAATTTCCTCTACTATGGGACTTAAACGATGAATCTCATCAATGAAAAGCACATCATGTGCTTCTAAATTGGTTAATAATGCGGCAACATCACCGGCTTTATCCAAAACCGGCCCAGAAGTCTGACGAATATTGACCCCCATTTCTGTGGCAATAATATTAGACAATGTGGTTTTACCCAAACCCGGTGGGCCAAAAATCAAGACATGATCCAAAGCTTCATTTCTGGCAATAGCGGCCTGAATAAAAATCTCCATTTGCAAGCGTATTTCTTTTTGGCCAATATAGTCGGCAAGACGTTTAGGCCGGATAGCACGATCCTGACGCTCTTCTTCTGTTAAGCTGGAGGACGATATTAAACGATCACTTTCTATCATTTAGTTGCAGCACCTTGTAGAGCTGCTCTGATCATCTGCTCACAACTTTGATTTTCCTGCGCTACATTCTTGATCATCTTGCTGGCATCCATTGGTTTATAACCTAATGAACATAAGGCACTAATCGCTTCCTGTTTAGCATTGGTATTCGAGACTGCACCCGTATCTTTTGTCTTTTGATTCGCATCAGATACACTCAGACTATCTGGCAATCTGTCGCGCATTTCTATAATTAAACGTTCAGCAGTTTTTTTGCCGATACCCGGTAAACGTACCAATGCCTGAACATCATTGTCATGAATACAACGATGAAATTCTTCCGCACTTTGACCTGAGAGTATGGTTAATGCCAGTTTTGGTCCAACTCCATTGACTTTAATTAGTAGCCGAAACATCAGACGATCAGTTTCTTTAGAAAAGGCAAATAGAATATGTGCATCTTCCCTGACCACCAAATGGGTAAATAATTTTATATCCTGGTCTAAATCGGGAAGATCATAGAAGGTAGTCATGGGCGCTTCTACTTCATAGCCAACACCTTGAACATCAATAATTAATAGAGGGGGTGTTTTTGAAATCAACTTACCACGTAAAAAACCGATCATAGATCACTAGACCTCAGATTTTTTTGGGTTTGTTGATAATGTGAATGACACAAGCAAATACCTAAAGCATCACTGGCATCAATTTGTAGCTCACCTTGAATACTTAACAATATTTTTACCATATGTTGAACTTGGGATTTATCAGCATTGCCCTTGCCTACCAATGCCTGTTTAACCTGTCTGGCGGCATATTCGGAAACCGGTATATCTAAAGACATGGTTGCACAAATAGCTGCGCCTCTCGCCTGACCTAATTTTAAGGCTGAATCTGCATTTTTATGCATAAAAACTTGCTCTATTGCCATTTCTTCAGGTTGATAAAGCGCAATTACCTCTAAAACACCATCAAAAATCTGTTTTAAACGTTCAGGAAATGTGTCCGCAACCACGCGTATGCTACCACTGGCAATATATCGATTACTGCCTCTGCTGGTTTCTTCTATAACACCATAACCCGTTATTCTTGAACCGGGGTCTATACCTAGAATTCTTGCCACTTATTTTTCATTTAATCAGCGCCACCACCATATTCGCCAGAAGAAATATCATGCCCACCTCCATACGAAGAACCCGGCCCAAAACTGTCATCATCTTCATCAGAAAAATACAACATTAATACCGCGCCTACAATAGACAATATCCATATGACTATGGTTTTTGCTATTTTTTGGCTTCTTTCGAACCAATGACTTCTTAATACACGATAAGTTGCGTATAAATTGAGACCTACAACTATGCAACTGCCTAATATTATTAACTCGTCTATCGCCATAATCATGCCTCTTTTATTGCTTAAAAAATACGCTCAAGTTATTACGAGCCCATTCCTATACCATAATTATGTGCAATCAGTTCAAAACTACAACTCTGCCACCTGCTCCAATACTTCAACAGAAATATCTGCATTAGAATAAACATCCTGCACATCATCCAAATCTTCCAGCACATCAATCAAGCGCAACATTTTTTCTGCATGTTTCACATCCAGCTCAGTGTTATTATCAGCCTGCATGGTCACTTCGGCATTTTCAGATTCAAAACCAGCTGCAACCATTGCTTCTTTTACCGTTAAATAATCTTCCGGTGTAGTGATTACATCAATAGATCCATCATCATGCGTGATAATATCATCGGCACCTGCATCCATTGCCGCTTCCATAACAGCATCTTCATCAACTGAATCAGCATAGCTGATGATACCTGTTTTATTAAACATGTATGCAACTGAACCATCAGTTCCTAAGTTGCCACCTGATTTACTAAAAGCATGTCTGACTTCTGCAACGGTACGGTTTCTATTATCCGTTAAACAATCAACAATAACTGCTGTACCACCCGGCCCATAACCTTCATAACGAACATTTTCATAGTTCACACCTTCCATCGCACCCGTGGCTTTTTTAATGGTGTTTTCTATGGTGTCCCTTTTCATGTTGGCACCCAGCGCTTTATCAATCACTGAACGTAACGCTGGATTATTGGCAGGATCGCCTCCACCTGTTTTTGCTGCTACTGAAATCTCACGAATTATTTTGGTAAATATTTTTCCACGTTTTGCATCCTGCGCACCTTTACGGTGTTTAATATTTGCCCATTTACTATGTCCGGCCATCTTATCTCTCTATCACTATATCTTGTCTGCGAAAAGCCACTACTGCAACAGTTCTAAAAAATTATTTATATCCAAATCTCATGTAGGTTGGATGAGCTTATCAAGCGTAGCGCGATAACGTAATCCGACATTATCATCATGTCGGATTACGTTTTTCGCTACGCTAAAAAATCTCATCCAACCTACAAAATCACCCTTTTAATCCCGCAATCAGCACAATATAATTTCGGCAATTGGGGTTTCTACACTTTCATAATAAGTAGGGTAAAACAGCAGTTAAAGAAGCCTCTTTCACATAAAAATTTGCATGTTCTAAAAAATTATTAATATCCAAATCTCATATAGGTTGGATGAGTTTATCAAGCGTAGCGCGATAACGTAATCCGACATTATCATCATGTCGGATTATGTTCTTTCGCTACGCTAAAAAATCTCATCCAACCTACAAAATCACCCTTTTAATCCAGCAATCAGCACAATATATTTCGGCAATTGGGGTTTCTACACTTTTATAATAAGTAGGGTAAAACAGCAGTTAAAGAAGCCTCTTTCACATAATAATCTGC
>CAYNRB010000006.1:0-21768 GCA_964399475.1 uncultured Methylomarinum sp. | reverse complement strand
ATAATAAGTAGGGTAAAACAGCAGTTAAAGAAGCCTCTTTCACATAATAATCTGCTCGCTCAATAACAACGCTTCTTTGTGCAACCCCACCAAAACCAATGACGGTTGCACCTGCCTGTTTTGCTTCCAGATCGGTTATGCCATCACCTATCATTGCCAAAGACTTTTTCTGTTGATGAATTTTCTTGCAAATAACCGCCTTACCGCCAGTTTTTGCTAAGGGTGAAGATTGATCAAAATCAGCATAAGAACCATCTGAATTAAACATCACATCAACAGCATGAACATTTTCGGAAGCCAAACCTAATTTCTCAGCTAGCGGCAAAATAGCCTGGCGAATACCACCACTGACAATATGAACTTGTTTGTTTTGCTTTAAAAGGGTATTAAAAACTTCTTCTACACCGTCTACCATTTCTGAAATGTATAATTCAGCTAACCAACCCATTAGCGCTTTATCTGGCTTAATCAGATTCAAGCGTTTTCCATAAACGGCTTCTAAAGCAAGTTCTCCATTCATGGCAGCATTAGTTAATTCCACCATTTCTTGCAACCGCCCTACTCTACCGCCTAATTCATCAATACCTTCGATTTTGCTTAATGTGCTATCACAATCAAAGCAGATGATATCAAAACTCATAAGGAAATCTGAATCGCTGAAATAACAGGACTAAGTTCACATACTGATGCCAGTAGTTCATCCGAAACAGGTTCTGAAATACTCATAACCGCCATAGCCTGATCATTAGCATCAGGTACACCCACCTGCATTCTTGAAATATTAATATTTGACTCGCCTAATACCGAACTGATTGCTGAAATAACCCCAGGTTTGTCATTATGCTCGGTAATTAACAAAGTACCTTCTGGGACGACTTCTATTTCAAACTGATTGATATTTACTATACGTGGATGATGATCGCCTAGTAATGTGCCTTCTACGGATACCGTTTTATCAGTACAACAATGGCCTACCAGCTTTACTACAGATAAATAACCTTGGGTTTCTTCAGAACTTGATTCAACCAGAGTCAGCCCCTGTTTTTTAGCTATATTTTCTGCATTAACACTATTGACAGGCGTAGAGAATTGATCGGCCAAAACACCTACCAAAGCTTCAACCGTAATCGGTCTGATTGCCACTTCAGCAGCTTTACCATAAAGTGATATTTCCAGCTTTTCAATGGGTTTACCTGCCAGGTTAACCAGCATTTTACCCATCACTTTAGCCAGCATCATAAATTGACGTGATTTTTTCAGCTCTTCTGCTGAAATTTTAGTTGATAGGTTTAAAGCGTTAATCGCTTCACCGGTTTTTAAATAAGTAACGGCCTGAATTGCAATTTCAACACTCACGGCAACCTGCGCTTCACGCGTTGATGCCCCTAAATGAGGTGTAAAAGTGATATTATCTAACTCAAATAAGGGGGAATCTTTGGGCGGTTCATTTTCAAAAACATCTAAGGCAGCTTTGGCAATCTCTCCATTTTTAAGCGCATCATATAAAGCGGCTTCATCGACTAATCCACCTCGAGCACAGTTTATCAACATGGCTGTTTTTTTCATCATAGCCAATTGTTCGGCACCAATAATACCGCGAGTTTTTTCAATCATCGGACAATGTAATGTTAGATAATCCGCTCGCTTAATTAAATCATCAAGTTCAACCGATTCAGCACCACATTCTTCAAATATTTCAGCCGTTACAAAAGGATCATAGGCGATTACTTTCATGCCCAGACCAGTAGCTCTTTTTGCAGCCAATCGCCCAATTGTACCAAAACCTAAAATAGCAAAAGTTTTACGATTAACTTCTGCTCCAACTAATTTCGAACGTTCCCATTTACCACTACGTACTGATAGACTAGCTTCAGGTAAATTACGACTTAAGGAAAACATATGTGCAATAGCTAATTCAGCAGTAGTTGTTGCATTAGCATCTGGTGTATTCATGACAATTACACCTTGTTCTGTGGCAGCTGGAATATCAACATTATCCACACCGATTCCCGCACGTCCCACTACTTTCAAATTAGTCGCTGCCTGTAAAACTTTTTTTGTTACTTTGGTATCACTACGAATTAACAGTGCATCATATTCACCAATAATTTCACAGAGTTCATCTTCATTTAAACCTGTCTGAATATGAACCTGAATACCAGATTGTTCATTTAAATAGTTAATACCATCGTCGGCTAATTTGTCAGAAACAAGAATTTTTTTCATGTTTTATTTGTAAGTTAAAATTATAAGTTTGTAAGATTAATCCACTAGTTTATCAGCTTTCAGATAATTCTTGAAATCTATCATTAGATAGTCGGAGGGAATTAATGTGATGTAAATAAAGCCAAAATAGTGGTTGTTTTATTGCGGGTTAACAATTTTAATATTACTTTTTATATTTGTAATATTGCGCAAAAAATTTTAATTATGTAAACAATACTGCTTACTTAACGATTAAGATTTAAACAAACAATGACTTAGGCTGCAGATTGGGTTAGTTTATCAAGCAAAGCCCGATAACGTAACCCAACCTACAATTATTAAACAATGAAAAGAGGCTATTACATCAACAAAAATCAAAACAATAGAAGTTAATCATTAGAATTTTAAGTTTTTTATCTGCTTTGCTTTGATATTATTTTAATAATTCATGATAAAACGGGGGATAAAAGATGGCTAACTGATAAGTACCCAAGCATAATTAATTTAACATTTTACTTGTCTTTTTTTCCATCTTCAGCGTTGCATAAATAGTTACGTAGCTCGCTATGCGCCTATTTATACAACACTGAATATGAAAAAAAATCCTGCGTAAAATTAGTTAAATTAATTATACTTGGGTACTTAACTCTTATTTCTTTCGTCCTGGTTTTAAATTCCCCCAAATATGTGCATTAACAGCCTGTTCTTTTTCTACTGTTTTTTCCTTTTCAGGCTCGATTTTTTCTACTAACTTCTCTTCCACAACCACAGTCTCTTGCTTTTCAATTTTCTTTTTCTTTGATTGCTTTTTTCTGGTTTTTGAATCAGGTTTCTTTTTACGATTAGAAACAGGTAATTCAGGCGCTATTTCATCCGCTTCAAAGCCTTCTAGTTGCTCTCTTTTCAAGCGTATTGCGTTGTGTTTCTCTATGACTTTAAAATGCTGATATTCATGATGTGCAATTAATGAAATTGCCTCTCCAATCAGTCCTGCACGGCTGGTACGTCCAATTCGATGCGTATAATCATTGGGCGAACGGGGTAAATCAAAATTGATAACACAGGGAAGCTCTTCAATATCAATACCTCGCGCGGCCACATCTGTTGCGATCAAAATTCTGGTTTTTCCTGATTTAAAATCTCTCATTGCAGCAGAACGTAAGGATTGCTCCTTATTCCCATGCATAGCTACGGTTTTAATATTACGTTTTTCCAGTTTAATGACTAAATTGTCACAAGTTCGTTTGGCACTGCAAAAAATTAAAACCTGCTTCCAACTATTTTCATTGAGAAGATAAGCTAACAAATCATTTTTCTTATTATGATTAACTTCAATGACACGCTGGTTGATTTTTACTTGTTCCAGAAACTCATCCATATTGATGATTTCTGGCTTATTCATCTCATCACGTACTAATGTTCTAATGCTATCTGGAAATGTAGCGGTAAACATTAGATTTTGGCGTTTATTGGGTAACAATTTTACGATGGCTTTGATTTCTTCTTCAAAATCACCTTTCATCAATCGATCAACCTCATCAACAACCAAGGTTTTTAATTGATTAAATTTAACGGCATTTTGATTGACCAAATCCAGTAAACGTCCAGGCGTTGTCACTAATACATCAGCGCCACCTCTTAATGACTTCATTTGTGGATTTATTTTTACCCCACCATAAACACTCAGGCATTTAAGTTCAGGACTTATATTGATAGAAAATTCTTCAAAAACCCCACAAACTTGTATAGCTAACTCTCGCGTGGGTACTAACACCAGTATCTGTACGCCATTTGATCGAACTCTATCGTTACCATTAAATCGGCTATCTCTAGAACTTTTAAGATAAATATTCTGATTACTCAGTTTATCCAATAATGGCAGTACAAAAGCTGCTGTTTTACCTGATCCAGTATCAGCGCGAGACAATACGTCTTTACCTTCCAAAATAGCGGGTATTGATTTAAGCTGTATATCTGTCGGCGCTACAAAACCAGATTTTTCAATCGCTGACAAAATTGGATCAGAAAATGAGAATGATAAAAAATCAGTGTGAGGTGAGTGGTTTTTCATAAAACGAGGAATAATTGAGTTAGTTTTTATTTTAACTTAAATACCTTACCGATACAGAATCTTTGTTCGAATCAAGCAAGGATTTATGAGGTTAATTTTCTTAGACCTGAAATCTTTTTGGCTAAGGAATGAAAAAATCAAGATTATGACGTATTTACTATAGTTTTTTCATATTCATCTCATTATTTGATAAATATGGCTATTAAACAACATTTGATAACAACCTAACACTTAATTTAATTGGCTTAATTTTAAATTATGATTAATTCTTCACACATCACAGTAAAATCTTACTATAATGGTAGCAAACCAGTTTATTCAACTAATTTCTTATGCCTTCTACCATTAAGCCTATAGACAATAATTCTCCAGACTATATGTTGCCTTTCTCTATAGATGAACAATCATTTCAACAATGGATAGATAACCTTGATTTAAACCATGAAATTGAATCACTGGAGAGCTTGAGCTCAACCCTACAAGCGCTAAATCATATATTGATGCCGCCTAAAACACGCTACTTTTTTCTGCATAAAATAGCCACGCTTATTGAAAAGTTCTTTCAACAATTACAATTAAACTATAAAAATAGTTTTTTCCCTTTTTCTGAGATTGAGACTCAAAAAATTGAGCTGTCCACTCTATGTTCTCTAGAAATTGTTAATATTTGTGCCCTGTTTTGTAACGATAGAACTATTAATAACAATAAAACTTTTACTGAACAACAACTAGCTCTGATTATATACCGTGGCATCTACTTCCAAACCCAAGTTATTTTTTTTAAATCAATGCTTTACAAAAATTTTGAACAGGGTTTCTGGCATGTATCATTTATGTTTTATTTATATGCAAAACAAAATAATATCCTGGATCTTAAGCTTAAAAATCAGACAGCTTGTTTTATTAATACCTTCAAACACTTACTTGTTTTTGAACTGAGTAATCCGCATTGCTTAAATACTGACGAAATAATAGCGGTTTTTCAATTACTGAAAAACCTGTCTTCAAAGGTTGAAATTATATCTAGAACACCTGAAAAACAACTAAAAAACATTCCCTTTATTGATCTCATTTCAGATGCTCCACCCTCTTTTCTTAATAATGATGATAGTCAGGTACAAACATACCATTATTATATTTCTAGCCTCAAGATTATTAAAAATCTACATCAGCTTTCCTTAAAGAAAACCAACCCCGCTGATTATACAAAAACATTTCTTGAGAAATTAATTAATACCTTAAGATTTAATCAACAACGTTCAAATGAACGAAACCAAATTACTGATCAAATAGATATAGTAACTGGCTTTGATAAAATCATAAATTTTCTACAGACTATTCCTGAATCTGGTTATTCTGCACCCAAAAAAAACCAAGAACTTCAATTCAATTTTAATATCGACGAAAAAAACTATTCTGAATCAACTGAGAACATTAGATCAGTCAGTCAGGCACATACTGCATTTACAAGTCAAAATGAGAATAACGTTGCACCTCTTGAAAACTTAAAAAAAATTGAAAGCACAGACATCTGGAATACAATTGAATCAGAGCCCGAACCCCAAAAGACCACACATAAAAACATTTCAGCTACAGTCAAACTTTTTGATAAAAGTGAGACTGGTTTCAGAATAAGTATCATAGACACCAATGTTGCAACTAAGGTGGGAGACTTAATAGGTATAATTAACGAAGATGTTATTGTTATTACTATAGTTCGTAGAATTCTGCAGATTGATCGACATGAGTCGCACTTTGGAGTAGAGTTGCTAGGGAATAATGTTGATTTTCTAAAACTTATTAATACCGGAAACGAATCAGCCACAATGGGTATTTATTTAAAAAACAGCGACGCAGTAAGAAACATCATCCTTAAATCAAGCGTCTTTCAAAATGAAGCATTTTTATTTTCAAATAATAATGACAAAATCGTCCGACACCAAGTTGAAAGTCAAATTAATTTATCTCCTACATTAACGCTTTTAACAGTAAGCTCTAGCTGAAGTAACTTAGGCAATTCGCAATAAAGAAACCACCCATCTTGATGGTCTTTTTGTCCGTCTTTAGTTGTGTAGCAATAGTTACATAGCTGGCTATGCGTCTATTGTACACGACTAAAGACAAACAAAAATCCTGCCCAATAGTGGTAATTTATTTACTGCGGGTTACCTAAGGCAACACGCAATAAATAACTCACCAATCTTACTTGCCTTTTTGTCCGCCTTTGGCGTTGCCACTTCGATTACATAGCTCGCTATGTGTCCTACGTAGCAACGCCAAAGACAAACAAAAATAAATACGTCGCAATATTGGTAGGTTATTTATTGCGCGTTACCTTACAACAAATCTTCAACAGAAAAATCATCAACCTTAATCGCCAAACTCCGTGCCTTATCGGATTTTTCAATTAAAGCAAATTCTTCATCTGTAATAATTTTCTTAGTTAATGCTTCTTTTAGAACAGCACTACCGAGCCCTTTGGGTAAAGCCTTGCTTTTTTGTGCACTACGAATTTTTTTCTCAACAGGTACAGCTGCTAATACCGCTTTGAATGCATATTCTATCCGACCAGTCGCATCATCTTCATTTTCATTGATATATATCCCTCGTGTTAAACGATCTCTTGTTTCAGAATCATTGATCAATATAGAGGCAACTTGATGAACCAATTTATCAGCCGGATTAGAATAAGGTTTGCCTAAAGGGAACACCAAGGCCTTTATACACCATACTATGGGTTTGAATGGCAATAGCTTGAAAATTTCTAATAATGCCTGTTGAACATTAAATAGACTATGTTGGCAAGACCAATGCAATAATGGTAGATCAGATTCTGGGCAGCCGTCATCCTGAAATTGTTTTAGCACGGTGGAACATAAATATAAATTACTGATTGCATCTGCAAATCGTCCAGAAATACGTTCTTTACGTTTTAAGGAACCACCAAGCACAACAATGGCGTAATCTGTTAGATAAGCAAAGCCAGCAGATAATCTGGCTATAGATTGATAGTATTGTTTGGTATTACTATCACCAGGTGTTTTGACAAACCTTGCATTACTGAGTCCCAACCAAAGACTGGCAACTTTGTTATGCATAATAAAGCCTAAATGCTTAAACAATAACTGATCAAATTGCTGCAATCCTTTGGCTTTATCTTGCTGATGTAAGGCTTGAATTTCTTCATAAATAAAGGGATGACAACGCACAGCACCTTGACCAAATATCATCATAGTTCGAGTCAGAATATTGGCGCCTTCCACGGTAATACAAACAGGAATGACCTGATATAATCGTCCCAGATAATTTTTGGGCCCCAGACAAATACCTGACCCACCTTGAATATCCATTCCATCATTGACTATTCGACGCATACGTTCGGTCAATTCATATTTAATAATGGCAGAAATAACTGAAGGTTTCTGTCCGTCATCTAATGCTGCTGCGGTTACGGTTCTTGCCGCATTAATAATATAGGTTTGACCCGCCATACGAGCTAAAGGTTCTTCTATGCCTTCAAACTCACCTAAAGGAAGATTAAATTGTTTACGTATTCGCGCATAAGCTCCAGTATTTCGACAGGTAAATTTACCTGCGCCTGCACTTAATGCAGGTAAAGAAATGGCACGTCCTGTGGACAAAGATTGCATTAACATTTTCCAGCCATTACCTACCTGATCTAGGCCACCTAAAACCCATTCCAGTGGAATAAAAACATCTTTACCCCAATTAGGTCCGTTTTGAAAAGCAGAGTTAAGTGGAAAGTGCCGACTTCCGATTGTAATGCCTGGGGTATTAGTCGGTATTAAGGCTACCGTTATTCCTCTACTTTCTTGTTCTCCAATTAGATGTTTAGGATCATATAATTTAAAAGCCAAGCCTATTACAGTGGCAACAGGCCCTAAAGTAATATAGCGTTTCTCCCAATTTAAACGTATCCCTAAGACTCTTTCTTTTCCATCAAACTGATCATAACAAACGATACCCGTATCAGGCATTGCTCCTGCATCACTTCCCGCATGAGGTCCAGTTAAAGCAAAACAAGGGATTTCTTCACCACAGGCCAAACGGGGTAAATAGTAATCTTTTTGTTTCTGTGTTCCGCAAGATAATAATAATTTAGCGGGTCCCAATGAATTAGGAACCATAACTGTGACTGCTGCAGTTGAACTACGGCTAGCTATTTTCAAGACTATTTCTGAATGGGCAAAATTTGAAAAATCCAGACCACCATACTGTTTAGGAATAATCATGCCACAAAATTTCTGTTGCTTAATATAATCCCAAACATGCACAGGCAAATCTTGTAGATTATGGGTAATATCCCAATCATCCAGCATTGCACACAAGGTTTCTACCGGACCATCAATAAACGCTTGCTCTTCTTTTGATAATTTTGCAGGGGGTAAATCCAATAAAACATTCCAGTTGAGGTTTCCCGAGAATAATTCAGCATCCCACCAGGTATTTCCAGCTTCTAATGCTTCCTGTTCTGTTTGAGACATTTCAGGCAGTGCTGATTGCATCCATTTAAATGCCGGTTTACTGAATAGTTGGGCGCGAATAAAGGGAATATTAATAGGTATAAAAATCAGTAAAAAAACCATCCATAGCAGTAGATTAAAACTTTGAAAACTGTATGCCAATAACAAGCTTCCTAATACTAAGGTACTTTTCAGTAAAACCATTTGATAGTATGTCAAAACACATACAACGAGCATTAATATGAAAAACCAGACCATGATTTTCTCCTATTCCATCAATTTCGTAACAAAACAAGTACTCCATCAACTTTGACTTGATGAATATTGTAGAGCGGACTTTAGTCCGCAATTTACTCAAATTTCAATATGTAGAGGACTGAAGTCGGCTCTACATCAACTTTGACCCATCAAACCTAAATTGTCGGAACATTAGTTTTTTAAAGGTTTGCCAGTTTTTAACATATGCTCCAGTCTAGCCAAAGTCCCTTCTTGTTTAACTATTTCTGTAAATACCTTTAGTTCTAAATCTAATATATCTTCTTCTGACAAAGGTTGCATCATATCGCAATCACCTCCCGATAGAACGCTGGCTAAATTACTCGCAACCTCTACATCATAAGCTGTCACCTTCCCCAACATTCTGAATGCTCTGACAGACAGTTCTAAAAGCACTTTGGCTGTTTTTCCTGGCAATTTATATTCAATTTTTTCAGGCACTGTATATTCTCTACTCAATCTCAGCGCTTTATTTTTAGCATCCGCTAATAAACGATTTTTATTCATGGTTATGTCATCTGATGCAGAAAGAAAAAGGAGTTCTTTAGCTTCTACAGCGGAAGTTGAAACTTTAGCCATTGCAATGGTCTCAAAAGCTTTGGCAACGGGAGGAATAGGCCCTCCAAACATTTTTAATTGCAGGCATCGACGCAAATATTCCTTGCAGCCGCCCCAGCCAGGAACTAATCCCACCCCAACTTCAACCAGACCAGTATATAATTCAGCATGTGCCTGGATAGCATCACAATGCAACAAAATCTCACAACCTCCACCCAGAGCCAACCCAGTTGGAGCAGCTACGACAGGAAATGGCGCATATTTCAATTGCATAAATGTTTGTTGGCCCTGTTTAATTAAATCAGAAACACTCTCCCAATCCGCTTGATTAATAGCTGTCATTAATAAGCCTAGATTTGCACCTGCAGAAAAGTTTTCCGCTTCATTATGAATAACCAAGGCAATAAAATCTTCTTCAACCTTATCTATACTCTCCCGCAACAAACTTAAAATATCCATATCAAAGGTATTCATTTTGCTGTGGAATTCAAAACAAGCAACGCCATCACCTATGTCCCACAAACTGGCAGATTTATTTTCTAGTACAGCCTTTTTTTGTAACTTGACATCTGAAAGTAATAAAACACCCTCTGCTCTTGAAACGGCTTGATAGGTACCGGATACGGTTCGATATTGATGACTACCCGCATCAGTTTTATAAAAATTTTCAGCCGATAATAGTCTAGGAATATCCAGGCCTTCTTGTTTGATTTTATCTCTAAACCAATCTATACCGATTTTATCCAATAATTCAAAGGGTCCATATTGCCAGTTATAGCCTAAGCGCATGGCCTCATCAACTGAAGTAATTTCATCGGCAATTTCAGGTACAAGATGTGCCGCATACAGTAATGTCTTTGAAATTACTGTCCAGGCATATTGACTTGTTTTATCTTCTAAAGCTAAAAAATCTTGCAAACCTTGCTTGTGAGTAACTTTTAAACAATCCAAAGTAGGTTTTTCACTTTTTTTATACTCTCCCGATTTCAAATCAATTGATTCTTTGATTCTTTTTCCAGTAGAGGTATTTAAACGATAAAATCCACCTTTACCTTTACGGCCGGTATATCCATCGTTAATCATCTGAGTAAATAATTCAGGCAGTTGATTAATCTGTTGAAAGGCATCATCTTCAGGTAACTGCTGCATACTTTGCATAATATGAGGAATTAAATCTAAACCCACTAAATCTAATAAACCAAAGATACCTGTCTTAGGTATACCGAACGGCGCGCTCATTACCGCATCAGCTTCTTCAACACTGACTCCCTGTTTAAAGGCCTCCATTAATCCACACTGCACCCAATATATACCTATTCGATTCGCTATAAACCCTGTGGTGTCTTTACATTGAACACAACCCTTACCTAATTTAATCTCGGCAAAGTTTCTAACCGCTTCAAGCAGTTTATCTTGAGTATTAGAACTGCTAATCAATTCCAGTAAACGCATATAGCGAGGCGGATTAAAAAAATGCGTAATCATGAAACGGCTTTGAAAATCTCTAGAAAAGCCATTAACTAATTTTTTTAAGGGTAAAGTAGAGGTATTAGATGAGATAACAGCTTGAGAGCTACAAACCTTTTCTAGATTTCGATAAAGCCTCTGTTTGATGGCTAAATCTTCAATTACAGCTTCAATCACCCAATTCACATCAGCCAACAATTCAAGATGATCTTCAATATTCCCCGTAGTAATCAAGCGAGCATTTTTTTTATGCATTAATGCAGCAGGCTTCGCTTTCAATAAGTTTTTTACTGCATTTTCTGCAATAACATTACGATTAGAAGCCTCTCCTTTTGGTACTATATCTAATAAGTAAACTGGAACGCCAGCATTACTGATATGTGCCGCAATACTAGCTCCCATTACACCTGCACCTATCACTGCAACTTTTTCAATGTTCATTAGATTGCCTCCAGAATGGTTGCAATGCCCTGCCCCCCTCCAATACATTGTGTAGCTAATGCATATTGCTTATTCTCTCTTTGTAACAAACTAGCCGCTTTTCCAACAATTCTGGCTCCAGTAGCGCCTAGTGGATGACCTAATGCGATTGCGCCACCATCCAGATTCAAATTCTCTGCTGGAATCGCTAAATCATGGAGCACCGCTAATGACTGAGCCGAAAAGGCTTCATTTAATTCTACTATATCAATATCATCCAGTGATAAGCTCGCTCTTTGCAATGCTTTACGTGATGCATTGACAGGACCAATCCCCATAATCTCAGGTGCACAAGCTGAAATAGCAATGGATTTAATTCTGGCCATTTTGTTTAAACCTTGTGCATCAGCATATTCTTCGCTACAAACTAAAACAGCAGCTGCTCCATCGGTTAATGGGGATGAGGTTCCAGCAGTCACACTACCTGTTGCACTAAAAGCAGGTTTTAATTCCGCTAAACCTTCAGCAGTTGAATCCGCTCTGAGACAGCCATCTTTAGAAACTTTGCCCGATTTTTCAGTTTCTATTGGCACAATTTCATCATCAAAAAAACCTTGTTGCTGTGCTTTATAGGCTTTAGCCTGACTTTCAAGCGCAAAGGTTTCTTGTTGTTGCCGATTAATATGATATTGTTCAGCTAGGTTTTCAGCCGTGTCGCCCATACTCAAATAGGCTTGTGGATAGGATTGGTAGAGTGCTGGATTAGGCATCATATTATAGCCACCCATCGGCACTCGTGACATAGACTCTATACCGGCACAAATGAATGCATCTCCTGAATTCATCTGAATAGCACCTGCTGCTAAATGAATGGATTGCATAGATGATCCACAGAATCGATTGACAGTCATACCAGCTACTGAATTAGGCAGCCCCGCCAAATGCACAACTAGACGCGCTAAATTCATGCCCTGCTCTCCTTCTGGGAAAGCACAACCTAAAATCAGGTCTTCAATATCCTGTTGATTAACACCATTCCTGTCCATTAATGCTTTAACAACTTGAGCGACCAAATCATCTGGTCTAATCCTTGCTAGCTGGCCTTTATATGCCGGGGTGAAAGGTGAGCGACAATATCCTGCAATTACAATATTCTTCATGGTCATTCTCCATTGCCATACTACTTCCTACCGTTATGGTTGTTGAAACAACTGTTAGAAACTTGCAACCAAAATCCAGTAAAGTATAAGTTGAAAATTTAATAATTTATCTAAAATTATAGGCAGAGTTTTGTATCACTAGTTCAGAGAAAATTACTGCCTAAACAATGAAAAACCCAATCTCATTCCTAATTTGAATAGGAGAATGCTAATAATCTTTCGTGGTTAATATAAATAATAGACGAAGAATCTGAAATCTTTTGCTATCCAATAAAAAACATATTAGCTATCAGGAGCAAATCAATGTAGTTGGTTCTTATAAACAACATATAAAATGAACAGAGCATGAATAAAAAATAATGATTATTGCTTTTAAATCAAACAACCATATAATGGAGGCTCAAGAATTTTATATTCTAAATCAATTCGCAATATTTCTCTGCTCTCATGAGGCATCTAAAACCACCTCCAACCCATTATTTATTGTTACCTTGTAACACCATAATTAATAGTTAAAACCCCAAAAATGAATGATAATCCAGTAACTGATAGTAATATTACAAACATTACAAATGGTCAAGCAAATCAGTTGCTAAAATTACAACGTGACATTATAAACAAAGTCGCCTTGGGCAATGAGCAAGAGTATCAAACAATTTTAGATCAGTTATGTTCTGCAACAGAATTGTTAATACCTGATGCCATTGCTTCAATCATGATTTTTGATGACTCACACTCATTTTTAAAAGTACTTTCGGCTCCTTCATTACCTACAGATGCAGTGGAAGCCTTAAATGGATTAGTCCCTAGTGAACATGCCGGTTCCTGTGGGACAGCAGTCTACTCGAATCTGCCACAATATGTCTTTAACACACGCAGTGATCTTCGGTGGGCAGATTTTCATCAATTTATTGTTGATTTTTCAGTGGGTGCCTGCTGGTCAATGCCGATTAAAATAAATCAATTGGGTGCTATTGGGTCATTGGCCTTATCCAGCTTTGAGGAACGAAAACCTTCACCGTTTTACATAAATTTATTAGAAACATCGGCATCCATTGCTGGAATTATTATTAAACGCCAACAAGAGCAAAAACATTTATGGAGATCAGCCCATTATGATGCTTTAACAGGCCTACCTAATCGGACACTGTTAAACTCACACTTACAACGTGCCTTAGAAAAAACCCAACAAAACCCTCAAAAATTTGCCCTGTTATTTTTAGATCTGGATAATTTTAAGGATATTAATGATACCCAAGGTCATGATGTAGGTGATCAGGTTCTGATTCTGGTAGCCAAACAGATTAAAAGATGCTTACGTCCCAGTGATACCTTTGCCCGACTGGGTGGAGATGAGTTTGTAATAATTATAGATAATTTCACAGATGACAATGCCTTAGGAATCATTTGTGAAAAAATTTTAAAGGCTGTTATAGCCTGTAACCAGACTATGAATTTTGCTATTTCAACCAGCATTGGTGTCTGTCTCGCACCCGATCATGGCGACACAATCAACATCTTGATGCGAAATGCCGATACAGCCATGTATGAAGCCAAAAGTCATGGGCTTTCTCAATTTCATATTTATCAGCAAGAACTTACAAAGGTAGCCTTAACCAGATTACAACTCTCTAGAGAAATGGCTTCAGCTTTGTTAAAGCAGCAGTTTGTAATTCATTATCAACCACAATTTGATAATAAAGCAGAGAGAATTCTTGGTGTTGAAGCCCTAGTGCGTTGGCAGCATGATGAAAAAGGCTTGATTCCACCTGCACATTTTATTCCTATAGCAGAAGAAAATGGATTAATTAAAGATATTGGCTTTTATGTTTTACAACAGGCTTGTCAACAATGTTTAGATTGGTGGGAACAGGGAATACCCAAATTCACTCTGGCTGTCAACGTTTCAGTCAAACAGTTACAATCTGGATTTTCGGAGAAATTACAAGCTTTACTCGAAAATATAAACTTTCCACTTTCACAGTTAGAACTAGAAATCACAGAAAGTACTATCATGCAGAATATTAATTTGGATGAGCTAAATAGATTGGATAACTTAGGATTAGACATTGCAATGGATGACTTTGGAACAGGACATTCATCTTTATCTCAATTAAAATCATTACCCTTTAGCAAATTAAAAATTGATCGAAGTTTTATTAAAGATATTCCTGAAAACCATGATGATGTGATCATGGCACGCACAATTATTGCCATGGGACATAGCCTAGGTCTAAAAATTGTTGCTGAGGGTATTGAAACACACGAACAACAACTGTTTTTATCGAAAGAAGGTTGCGATCTTTTACAAGGATTTTATTTAAGTAAACCTATTCCCGCTGAACAATTAGAGACATTATTAATAAATCAATCGCAAAAATAATATAGAAAGTAACTGTTTCACAGCATGTTTTTTGATAGCGGTTCAAAATATCACCTAATAGCCAATAATTTCAGCATAGGTACACAACTATGGAATGAAAAATAAATAACTTATAGATTCCTAACTTTAAACCCATTGTTGCTTTCGGTTGATAAGATATTCAGGCTAAGTTAAAAATACCCATAAACAGCTGAATAACATAGAATTACAAAACTTTTCTATTCTTTTTTGTTCCCACTTAAAGTGGTAGGGAAATTGGAAAATTTAGGGGGCGTAGAGTGTACAGTCTTTTTTGCCTATTCTACAAAAATTTAATCAAGTTCACTCTATAACATTTAGCGGATACTTTATTATCCCAATTTAATTGCAATTAACACTTAGAAATTTTATGCTTAACAAAAGAGTATTTAAAGCAATATTGCTTTAAATAAATCCCTTCCAGGCTATGAACAACATTCCTGTTGCCCATAGATTGATTTGGAAAATACAAATGTTTTCGGAATGAAAAATATATAAATTGTACATTCCTTAAACATTCCGAGAGGATCCTTCGCCTTTCAAACTCATGATAGATCAGTTGTTTAATCGTTCTATCCTTAGAAACCAATCAAAAAAAGAGTAGCCATCATGCCCAACGAAAAAAAAAGACTCAAAGCAATAAAAGACGGCAACCAGAATTGGCAACATTGGGGGCCTTACCTTAGTGAACGTTCCTGGGGTACAGTTCGAGAGGATTATAGTGATGATGGAGAAGCCTGGGACTTTCTTACCCATGATATGGCACGAAGCAAAGCCTATCGATGGGGGGAGGATGGACTGGCAGGAATTTGTGATCGATATCAGATATTAAATTTTGCACTGGCTGTCTGGAATGGCAAGGATCCCATACTAAAAGAAAGACCGTTTGGTTTAACGCCTATGGAAGGCAATCATGGTGAAGATGTAAAAGATTATTATTTTTATCTTGATAGTACACCGACGCATAGTTACATGCACTATCTCTATAAATATCCTCAGACAGAATTTCCTTATGCCGATTTAATCAAACAAAATCAAGATCGTCATGGACAGGGGAAAGAATATGAATTGTTAGACACGGGTATTTTTGATGATGATCGATATTTTGATGTGTTTGTAGAATATGCAAAAGTTTCAGAGGAAGACATTTGCATCCGGATTGAAGCATTTAACCGTGGCCCGGATACGGCAACTATCCATATATTGCCACACTTATGGTTTCGTAATACCTGGAGTTGGGAAACTGAATCACAAATACAACCGAATATTTCTCTCAAAAAAGGAGATATAGATGCGACTGTTCTGCTTGCCGATGATACTGCGGCAGACGGACTGAAAAACTTGCCTTTTGAATATTCCTTAGGCAAGCGCTTTTTATATGGCGATAGTGATGGCATTGCCTTATTTACGGATAATGAAACGCATCGATCTAGAGTTTATGGAGAAAACTCAGATCAAAACCCAGCCTATTGCAAAGATGCATTTCATCGACATATTATAGATGGTGAAGATGCTGTAAACCCCTCTCTCAAAGGAACCAAAGCCTGCATTCATTACACTCGTGAAGTGACTGCAGGTCAATCAACTGTTGTCAGATTACGATTAACGCCAAAAAGTTTAAAACAACCTTTAGCGGATGTTGATACGCACGTCAAGCAACTTAAAAAAGATGCCGACCAATTCTATAGCGAAATTCAACCCAAAAAAGCCAGCGAAGATGAAATACGTATTCAACGTCAAGCTTTTGCCGGATTATTATGGACCAAACAAGCTTATATTTTTGATGTAAAACGCTGGATGGATGGTGATGACCCCTCGGCTCCGCCTGCAAAATCGAGACACACCATACGTAACCAGCATTGGAAACATTTAAATTCAATGCGCATATTATCCATGCCAGACAAATGGGAATATCCTTGGTTTGCCGCCTGGGATCTGGCTTTTCATACGGTTCCGATTGCATTAGTAGATAGCGAATTTGCCAAAGAGCAATTATGGTATTTATTGTTTGAACAATTCCAGCATCCTAATGGACAAATTCCTGCTTATGAATGGGAATTCTCAGACCTTAACCCACCGGTTCATGCCTGGGCGGTCTGGCGAATTTATAATATGGACAGAATTCGAAATGACAAACCTGATCATGACTTTTTAGAACGTTGTTTCCATAAATTAATGCTTAACTTTACCTGGTGGGTTAATAAAGTAGACAGCCAAGGAAATAATGTTTTTGAAGGCGGGTTTTTAGGTCTGGATAATATTACAATTTTTGATCGTTCAGAAAATATGCCAGATGGTAGTAGCCTGGAGCAGGCAGATGCAACGGGCTGGATGGGAATGTTTTGCCTGAACATGATGCGTATTGCTTTAGAACTTTCGAAAGACAATGAAGTTTATGAAAGCCTAGCAACCAAGTTTTTTCAGCATTATATTTATATCGGCGCAGCCATGAAACATATGGGAGGTCATGATGATTATAATTTATGGGATGAAGAAGACGGTTTTTTCTATGATGTTCTACGCTATGAAGACGGCAATTATGAAAAACTTAAAGTCAGGTCTTTGGTAGGCTTAATCCCTTTATTTGCTGTCGAACGTCTGGAACGCTCGTGGATAGAGCCTTTCAAATCATTCACCACTGATTTAGACTGGTTTTTAAAAAATCGCCAAGATGTTGCCAGTCACGCCTGTAATCGCGTTCAAAATAATGAAGGTGACACCCATGTCTTGACTATTGTTGATTTAGAACAAATTAGTCGAATACTACAACGCGTCTGGGATAGCAATGAATTTCGTTCAGATTATGGTATGCGTAGCTTGTCAAAAGTACACCAGTCATCACCCTTTAGAATGGGTGATAACCAGGTAGATTATGAACCCGCTGAAGCCATATCCAAACTCAAAGGCGGAAATTCTAATTGGCGTGGTCCCATCTGGTTTCCTACCACTTTTTTAATGATCGAATCGCTGCGCAAACTAGGTAAAGCTTATGGCGATACCATGAAAATACGCATGGATGACGGACAAGAAGTTATGGTAGGTGAAATCGCTGAACATTTTGCAAATGGCATGATTAATATATTCAGTCGAGACGAAACGGGCAATCGACCAGTATATGGTGATTGTCATAAATTCCAGAATGATCCCCATTGGCGTGATTATATTTTATTCTACGAATATTTTCATGGTGATAGTGGATTAGGCCTAGGTGCATCTCATCAGACAGGCTGGACAGGATTAGTGGCTTCATTAATTGATGAATGGAGACAATAGAACGAATAGTTATCCCCCAAAATACCAAGTAACATTGATTGGTTTGGCAACAGGGGTATCCTGGCACAGAGAGAATGACACCAGAATTAAAAGTCAGTCTACGTCAGTAGGAAGGATTAAGACAGCGATTGATCTTGGACTGGTTTTATTATCTGGGGATAGGTGCAATTCGTTTTATATTTTTGTGTCTGATTAAAACCTAGCCTCGATGTAACGGAGTGGAATCGAGGGTTTGGCAACTTCATTTCTAGATTCCGCTTCGCTACATCTAAGCTACTTTCAGCTAACACTCAGTTATATTCACTGTAAATAATTACGTTTTACCTTGTATTAACTCGATAAAAATGCATTTAATTACTTTATTGATATGCTGGAGATTCCTATCGTCACCCCAATTACTTCAGTTGCGACAGGCAAAAAAACAGCACATTATAGCAGTAGAAAAGAATTCAAGCGTATGACATTTAACTATGAGTCATTAGTTTTATAACTGACTTCTAGTGATGCAGAATTTTTGAAGTGCTTTAAAAACATGGCTTATTTGTTCGACAAATTGATCTGATGTACTGGTCAGTGGCAAAGCTTCCCCAATAATGACATCACAATTGAAAGGTACAAGCAAGCTCTCACCACGAGGTAATGATCTACCCAGCCCATGCATCATAATTGGAGTGATTTGTATGTCCTTTCTGCCATTAATAATATGAAACAGACCTTTTTTTATAGCTCCCATCTGCTCAGGCAAGCCGCGACTCCCTTCAGGAAAAAGAATCAAAATATCATCATTGTCTAAAGCGTGATGGCAACTTGCAAATAATTCAGTTTTATTTGCTCGGCTATTTCTTTCCAACGGAATAATGTCAATACAATTTAGAGAAAACCAGGCTAGAAATCGATTAGTCATAAAATAATCCGCTGCCGCTACCGGCCTAATTTTATGTATTTGTGATAATGGATATAAACTCATTAAGACTAAGGTATCCAAATGACTATTGTGATTAGCTGCAATAATTGCAGGTCCTTTCTGGGGCAAATTATTTCTTCCCCTGACATTTAATCCCAAGATCACAAGAACCAGTGGTTTTACCAAAAAAGCAAAAAACAGAATTTTGATAAGCTTATTCATTTAGTAAATTGCATAATAAATAAAATGAAAAAATAACGGAGATGTAAAAATCAAGCTATCAAAACGATCTAAAATGCCACCATGCCCAGGAATCATACTGCCACTGTCTTTTATTTCTAAATCCCTTTTTATTGAAGAAATAACAACATCGCCTATAAAACCAGAAACACTAATCAACAAACCCGCTAAAAGACTTAATTCTAAAGATAACGGTGTCAGAAAAGGCCCGGCAAAAGCAGAAACAGCTGTGATGCTGAATACACCACCCAAAAACCCTTCCCAAGTTTTATTAGGACTAACTTTAGGAATAATCTTGTGTTTGCCCAGCAGTTTCCCCCAAATAAATTGGCACACATCATTAAACTGGGTAATAAATAATAAAAAAATCACTAAACCAATATTACCCGCTGCCACATTCTTAACCGGTAAAACCAATAAATAAGCAATATGGCTCAGACAAAAAACAGTCAGCATCATCGCCCAATGGATCACCCCAGCCGAGTGGATAAAGCCCTGAGTCTCTCCAATTAGAACCATACGCAGTGGTAAAAACAAAAAGATATAAAGTGGAATAAAAATAATAAACAGACCATACCAACTGATGCTTACTAAGTAATATTGAACTGGAATGGCACAATAAGCCCAAAAAATCACACGTCTATCTGCATGACGAGTTGGCACAATGGAAAAAAACTCTTTTAAGGCCAAAAAACTGATAAAACCAAACAAACCAATAGCAGTAGTGATATTGACACTGATACAGACAAATAAAATAACAATCATCCACCACCAGGACTGAGTTCTCTGGCGTAATTCGGTAAAGTCTTTACCAGGTTTTCTCATCCTCAAGAATAATCGGCACAACGAGGCTACCAGCAATAGGCCAAAAATAACCAGCATGGCATAAAACGAATGTTGTGGAATATTGAATAAGGTCATTGTGCTTCCAGATAATGATAGGCAGCCAATGCTCTGCGGACGCAAGTGATAACACTACCAATAGCAATAATGATCAATGCCAGTAATAACAGATAATGACTATTCCAGATTGACAATTCAAACACAGATAATACACAAGCCACTGTTAATACCGCCATTCGGTGCTGTTTTGCCATTGGTCCTTTAAAATCAACTGGCGCGCCAATACTTGCACTTAGTGTTCGGACATAAGCTGTCATCACTGAAAACAAGCCTGCACACCAACCAATTTCTGCCCCCCAGCTCACCATATTGATAGCATAGCCAGCAGCAATTAAAATCATTGGATCGGTAATTCGATCAGGAATATCATTAAATAATTCACCTGATACAGAGCTTTTACCTCCTTCAACAGCCACCATTCCATCAAACAAATTACATAATAATCTCAACTGTATAAACAGTGCTGCCAGTATTAATATCCACCAGAAGTTTTGATAAGAAAACCAGAAAAAACAAAAGGCAGACAGCGCAGCAAAAAATATACTAGCAATGGAAATTTGGTTAGGGCTTATATCCCTACGACTTAAATTTTGGGCAATCGTTTTAATAATTTTTACACCTCGAATCTTCAGAGGTCGTCTGGCATCATTCTCACTCATCATCTACACCTGTTATTTGACTGGTTTTTTGTAATTTATACGAAGTAAATAGGCAAAAGCTAAAGGCCACCGTTATGGCGGGCAAAATAGTGAATAAAATATGGGGTGTCTGCGCTAAATAATGAATATATAGCAAACAAGAACTAGTAAAACTTACCGTTACTATCGCCGGAAGCAGTATTTTTGTATAAGGGTGATTAAATTGGTGATACAAACGCGTCACTGCATGTACCAGAAATAAAGTAATCAAAAAACTGGCGGTACCTTGAGTGATACCTGAAATAACACCCGCTTGAATATTATCCTTCTGGTTAATAAAATATGCCCATCCGCCCCATAATACAAAGGCTATTGAAGCTGATAAAAACCTGAATTTTTTAGTTGTTTTATTGCGCTGCGCCATAATTCTCAAAACCCCTAATACTAATTTATCTTGATCATATATAAGTTCTACATGCTGAATGAAGACATACATTGCCAGAAGTTGAGTCTAATATTACTAGCCTTAATTCTAGCACTCCATCTCTAGAGTCAATAGAACAGTCGAAGAAAAAAATCTATATCTATATAGCCTGGTAACAACAATCTGGGCTGAGTAGCATTAACTGTGAATTGCGTCATTTAAGTTACTCTAAACTCAAAATCATTTGGAGGGAGTTTGTTAGAGATCTGAAGTTTCTCAATTTTTTAAGTCAACGAAACCCACTATGAATAGAGCTTTTTAATTTAGCTGGTTTTGCCTTAAAT
>CAYNRB010000005.1:32716-37367 GCA_964399475.1 uncultured Methylomarinum sp. | reverse complement strand
TGCATCCAGGCTACCTATAATCGGTATTTTATAATGTGAGTGAGTGAGTTATTTAATAAATTATTAATTGAATAAAATCGAAAATTCTATGATGAAAGACGGATGAATGAACATTATTACTGGCTTGCCTCAAGATGGCTTTTTGAACTCCGTGTCACAAATCCTATTTACCTCACGGTAAGAGTAATCGGTCACGATCGTAGTCACTTCGTCAAAGCTCTCGCAAATGGAGCTAGGGTTTTTCGGAAAATGATTTTAGCTCCTATTTTTTACTGACTTCCTAATCGGCAACTTCTCTTTTACTACCAGACACCATCGGTCTACAGTATGATAGACATAGTAGGTATAACTAAAAAACATTTAAGATTTTAATCGCCTATTTCACATCCCATACTTGTGGTGGCCAGGCAAAAGAAAAATCTTCTCTGTCCAACGTTAAATTTGGATTATACGCAGTATCCATTTGCAATTTATCTCCCCAGCGATTCTTCATGTAGGCTATTTCATCTTTAAATCGTAATTGCTTTTCAGGGGTATCATCATTTCCTCGAGTTGCTGATTCGTAATGGTACATCTGAGCATAAGGTGTCCAGACAATACTGTATCCCTGCTCCTTTATCCGCAAACACAAATCTACGTCATTAAAAGCTACTGACAAGTTCTTTGCATCAAACCCACCCACTTCATTAAAAACTTCTTTTCTAATCGCCATACAAGCCGCAGTGACTGCTGAAAGATTCTGGGTAAGAAGCAATCTACCACAAAATCCTGGATGATCCTTAGGATAATGTTTATGCGAATGTCCTGCTACTCCCCCTAAGCCTACAATTACTCCTGCATGTTGAATAGTATCATTTGGATAATATAGCTTAGCACCGACAGCTCCGACTTCAGAGTGTACGACGTGACTTACCATTTCACCTAGCCAATTGTCATCAATTACTTCTAAATCATTATTTAAGAACGCTAAAATATCGCCGCTTACCTGTTTTGCTGCCTGATTATTTAATGAAGCGTAATTAAAAGGACTATCGTCTCTCACTACCGTAATGCGATCACTTTCATGAATAGCTTGCAAATAGCGCTGTGTTACAAAATCATCAGTTCCATTATCGACAATTAATATTTCATAATTCTTATAATTAGTTTTGTCAATTATACTGTCTATACAACGACGCAATAATCTGTAGCCATTGCGTGTCGGGATGATAATACTGACCAAAGGAAGCTGTTCAGGCAAATGGTACTTGACTCGCAAAGCACCAGGTAATTTTGCATGGGACTCTACATCAGCCATTCTGTGTTTTACTGCCAAGGCACTGGTAACGGCTTTAACTATTTTGGCTTCAGAATAGGGTTTTTCATGTACACCATTTGCCGTACTCCCTGCTACTGCTCGCCAATGATATAAAATTCGTGGAATATGAATTATATCCTCAGCACAAATTGATTCTATATATCTTAAAGCTAGATTATAATCTTGTGCGCCATCAAAAGAAGTATCAAATCCGCCGATGGCCCTGACAGTTTCAGTATTATAAACACCCAGATGACATATAAAGTTATGTGATAAAAATAATTCGGGATTCCAGTCAGGTTTAAAATAGGGTGCGTAATGATTACCCTGCAAGTCCATTTTATCTTCATCTGAATAGATTAGCTTTACACTGGGGTTTTGTATAATCGTCTTTGCAACCCAATATAAAGCATCTATTGTTAATAGATCATCATGATCCATTAATGCCACATATTCTGCTTCAACTAGTGCTAAAGCGCTATTACTTGCCTCTGAAATATGTCCATTTTGTTTTCTATAAATTATTTTTATGCGAGAATCTTTTTCTCCATAAGTCTTTAAAATTTCCTTTACATAATCTTCCGTAGAGGCATCATCCGCAATACATAATTCGAAATTCTTATAAACCTGCTTTAAAACTGATTCAATTGCATTTACTAAACAGGATCGTGAAGGATTATAAACTGGCATCAGTACAGCAATTTTGGGTAACTCTTGCCAGCCATTAATTTCAGCCCTAATTGAATTCAATTGTTTATCTGAATTCAAGCCGTATTTTTGATACCAAGTCGGATAATCATTAAAGTTTACTGTCGTTGATTGTGGATCTACGATTTTTGCTTTAAGCTCATCAATTTCAGGTTGAACAATTTTCTGTACTACTTGCTGGGTATTTCTTAATAAATCTTTTGCACAACGAATAATTCGATAACTTACTTTACTGTGAATTCTGTCTAATACACACTCTAGTTTTTGATTGTCAAGTAAGCAGTTTTCTATTTTTTTTTGTATAATTAAATTATGTTGAATTAGCTTCAAATTTTTTTCTTGCTCGCTCTCTAGTTTTTCTACTAAATCAAATAAAGCTAAATCTGATAGATTACAATTTTTTTTTGTATCTTCATACTGAAGATTTTTTACAGTATTTTTTTGATCACTTTCTTTCTTTGTAATCTTTATTTGTTTTTTTTTATTCATACTGATGTATTTTGCTTGAATCTGCTTACCACATAGCTCCTCTAACTAAAATCTCTTATAGATTCCATCCTCTGTACAATCAATAAAAATAGCCAATGGATATTTGCTATTTAATATCTCGCTTAATTTTCTGTACATTTTCTAGATTTTGTTTATATATTTCAGTTACTTTATCTACGCCAGTTGCTGTTAAGCCACCTTCATTTCCAACTGCCGTATAAGTGGCATAAACTCCGGAAGCAGACATTAAGGCTGCATTAACCATTTGTGAGCTTTTACCTTCTTCTGCCATTTCATTAGCTAATGCAATAAATCGGGTAGAAAGTTGATTGTATTCATACATTGAGTTTTCAGGCAGTATATTCTCAGCCATTTTATGTGTCTCTTGTTATTCTTATTTACATGTCAGAAAAGATAACCGACTAATGATGTCGATGTAATTAATTTTATTCGGGTATAAATACTATTTATACCCATAACAGATTTGTATATATAATACAATTTGTAAGTTCAATAATTGGCCTTTCCCCTTCTCATAATGCAAACGATAACCCACGTCAATCAAGGAATCTATTTGCTAACTACTAGCGCTTTTATAGCTGCTTTATTTACCTCTATATTATCAATATCCAGTAAATCTTTAATAAAAATGCCATGAGCAGTCTTTGATTTGTCTTGTATTATTTTTTTAATTATTCCTTCCCTAACTTGTTCAAAAGTCATAATGGAAGATGCTTTTTTAGCTTCTAATCGGATAATATGAAAACCAAATTCTGATTCAATAATTGGGCTAATATCACCAATATTTTCTAATTTAAATACTGCATCAGCAAAAGGCTTTACCATTTTAGCTTTACTAAAAAAGCCTAATCTACCCTTGTTACTAACTGCAGTAGGGTCATCAGAGAACTTTGTTGCTAATTCCTCAAATTTACTGCCTTTTATTAATTGTTGTTTTAATTTATTAGCTTGGAGCTTCGCCTCCTCTTTTGAACTATCTTTAGCACTAATTAAAATATGTGATGCATCTACCTCTGGCTGAGTTTTATATTTATTTTTATGTACCTTGTAATAGGTTTTTGCTAATGCTTCAATTGATTTATTAGATAATTTATTCTTTAGATGTTCGTAATATAACTCTTTAATGACCACATCTCCTATGGCCTTTTCAATTATAGCTTGCATTTTAGGTGTTTGATACAATCCTGAAGCTTTAGCTTTAGCTAAAGCTACTTGAATCACATAATAACTTTCTAATGTGCTTGAAATTTTATTTTCATCATTCAATATCTGTTTCTTGTCATTCTCATCCAGTCGTTGCAAAGCAGATAAAAACTGTTTTTTTTGAACCTGTGCAATTTTGCCTTTAACTAGTATTGCATCTGCTGCAAGTACAACATTTAAACTTAACAAAAAACCAACAATAATAAAACCAACTTTCAAAACTTTTCTCCATAAAAAAAGGGCGAGGTATTAGCTCGCCCTTAAAAATTACTTTTTTAAATCACATACTACATATTCGTAGTACCTATTACCTTACTTATCTCACAAACTTATGAGGTAATGCAATAGTGAAGTTTGTACCTGCAGCACCTGGATCTTTCAAACCTTCTGAAACAAATCCGATTGCTGGTAAACCCTTAACTTCTCCAGCGGCTGTAATTGCTGGAGCAAAAGTAACTGCACCTGTTGACATTGGACCCGCAGTAACTGATGTCATGCTATGTGGGCCACCTGTACCTGTATCGAAAGACAGGCTAAACCAACCTGATGTTAAAGATGCATCTATAGGGATACTAAGCATATTTCCCGCATCAGCTGTTGATGCATTTAATCCATTAGCAATTCGAGACGTTAACAAATCACCATCAGCAAAAGTTATTACATTTGCTTCCTGACAAAGTACGTTTCCAGCAACATTAACATTAATAGCTGGTGATGGTAACAATACCCCTCCTGCTGGTGCTGCTGGTGGCGTTTCTTCTCTATCGAATAAAGAACCCGCTACTACACCGCCAGTTAGAGTTGCTTGTTGATTGATTGAAAATGCATCACAAGCCCCATCTCTAAAACTTGTATCCGTAAACTGATTTGTAAACGGAGGTAATGCTGGTGTATTGCCCCCAGTACTAAAACTAACTGTATTAGCTGGAACTG
>CAYNRB010000005.1:30444-32616 GCA_964399475.1 uncultured Methylomarinum sp. | reverse complement strand
ATCAACTACTTTATCCACAGAAAACAAACCATTATCTGTAAAAAACCATTTAGTTGGGAAGGTTACAACTACGTCTGTAACAAAGTCACCACCGACTGCTCCCACTCTATTTTCAAAGCTGTTAAACAATTTGCTTTTTGCCAAGACTGCAGTTACAGGTCTCGCATTGCCACAAATTCCATCGGCAGGAACAACTGATTGTAATCCTTCAAAACCACCACAATCTGCCGCTCCACCAGTTGCAGCATTTGATAAAACTACCGCGCCCCCTGTACCAGTAGTTAAACTCACATTAAGATCTCTATATGCGGCGAACAGCTGATTTGTTTTTGTTTGCGTTATTCCTGATGAGACCGCCTCATTATCTGACCATTCAAGATTTGTTATCACGCCTGTTGTTGCGGAAAATACAGTACTAACCTGCGGAAAGGCCATTGCCAAATTCGGATAAGTCTGAATTGATCTTGAATTGGCTGTATTTTGATCCAAATCTTTAAAGCTATGTAAATCATCCCAAGCTCGATTTGTCAATGACGCTGCATCTGTACCGCCATTCGTTTCGCAGTAGGTTGTACCTGCTGTATTCGTAGCTGCAAGACCTGCTCCACCAATTGCTTGACAACCATCTAGTCCATGTCCTTCCACATCATAAAAATGCTTTAATGCAACGGCATTATAGGCAGAAACCGTTCCTACTGTTGTTTGAACAATTAAGGCATTCCCCATTAACCCACCAGTTGGCTGAGTTACAGAGTTGTGTGCATTATCAAGGAGCGTAACAGTACCCGCTGTAGAAGATATTGGAGCAGCCCAAGTCCCTGTTGTTTTTGTCGCCGCTTGTTCCAATGCTAAACAACCGATTGGAATACCTGCTGTGGCAGCGGCTGTTGATAAAACTCCACCTGGTATACCACCGCCGCCTGTGCCAATAGTAGCAGCCGTAGCAGCACCAACTTGCCTATGAAGTATTGCATCACCAAAGGTTCCTATTGAGCCAACAAAACCAGGGGCAGTGGCTAGAGCAACATTATCTAAAAATAATCCAGTTGTTGCTGGAGCTGTCAACAGGAGATCACCTGGTACAACTTCGCCCATTTCAATTACTTCAATATAACCTTCATTGGCTCTAATATCCGCTTGACTACCACCATCATTATTCGTAGCTACGGAAAACGCATTCGTACTGAATACAAACGGATTAACCATAATAGAAGTTGGTATAGTACAACTTAAATCTGAAGTTTGTAGCTCTGTTTTACCGTCTGAATTTCGTAAAACCAATCCTGTCCACACGTCATGTGGGGACAAGTACAGGTTAAAATCCAATGCATCACGAGAGTTACGCGCTTCATGAAAACGAACTTTAACTGCTTTATACGTGTTTGCTGTATTTGTTATACTAACGATAGTTGAACGAGGAGCCTCTGCTGGCCCTTGAACTGTATAGAAAGGATATAACAATACCTCTCCAGTTCCATCGTCTGACAACACAACCGCTTGTGCCTGCATAGAAACTGTTGCGCTCGCAACAAGCCCAGCAGCAATCAGCGCTTTATTTAGTTTTTTTAGCTTCATATTACTTCCTTTAGTAAGAAAAATTAAACAAATATCCAAAAAGGCTCTTTATTATAGAGCCTTACAGTTGATTGCTGGGCTACCGGCAACCAATCTTAACGACGTTAACCGTCATTCTTTAACCACCTATTCCTTAATAGGCGGTAAATAGTACCATTCCCTGTTGTGATATAACCAATTTTCCTTTACTGTCTGAGTACCCTCAGTCCCTCTTGGTATACCAAACATGGGGAGAATATGATAAGTCGCTTTTATATTGACTTTGCAAATATCCTCCTCACATCGTGTTCTCATTATATCAAATTTGTCCCAGATTATTCTTGAGTTTATGGTTTGTAAATATTCTGGCAAACTCACCACATCTCTGTAGCTTTCCGCCATATATGCATAGACTTCTGCGTAATCCTTTTTGATCAACGCTTTCCATCTCCCATCAGCTCTAATTTCAACATCTAATTTATTCAAATAATCTTCATATCGTTTGTCAACAGTACATGCTGATAACAAAACCAAACAAAAAATAATTATAGCTTTTTTCAACTATGCCCCCAACGGCTTGCCATAGAAATTACATCTTAAATAATTATTAATAACCCC
>CAYNRB010000005.1:29218-30344 GCA_964399475.1 uncultured Methylomarinum sp. | reverse complement strand
CATACAGAGAATGCCATAGCTAGTGACAATTCTTACGCCATTATATTGCAAAGACCCAAAAATTAAATAGGGATGCTTTCTAATCACCCCAAAACACTTTAACTATATACTTGCGCGAATATAAATATTGATAGTAAGTATAATCATGTTTTTTAAAAATGCAAATTAAATTAAAGACCTAGCCAGCCTTTTTAACTTTTTTTCTAGGTAACTTGCTTGGGAGTTTATTAATTAGAATTATAAATCATTAAAATAAAAGAAGTTTTGTAAAAAACCTTTCAATTTACATTATAACTTAAATAAAAAAAAAATTTTTTGTCTCTTGTTGCCAAAAAGCACTCTTTCTCTATTATGACTGTCATTTGATATGATCGGCATTATTTTTTTCCTATGCCCTCATGAATATATAGCATGTTTTTGTTTTTTCAAGCCCCAGACTAATTTTTTTTAATGTCTATCTTTCTTGAACTTAACTAGTATTTTATCTATATAACCTAAAAAAACACAGACTCACTAAAAATATTTCCACTTAAAATCTATAGTTAATTTGTTTGTTGTTTATTTTCCACAACATACCTTTATATTATGCCAGTCTCGCATTCTTTTGGTTAACAAAGTCCTCACTATCACACACAATTATATCCGTAAAAAACCATATTGACCTAAAATCATATCCGCTTTACCAACAATTCATTTAAACTTCCATTCCTTCCGAATCTTGATTTTGATTTTAGTTCCACAAATGATTCAAGATTTATATAATATCCAGTCATAGCTAGAAATAGGTTATCGACGAGATCAAACATTCATATAGCCATTAAATCCTCAATTTTTAACTTCTATTTAAGAAATTGAATTACTTAAATATGCTAATATGATCCAAATTAATTACATTTAGGGATGGTGAATAAATTACTTGTATTGTGGCGCAGTAGTTTGGCTTCGTTTGACTAGCAACGAACAGATGCAAACAGGTAATTGATGTCTGTCAAACTAAGATAGATACATATGTACGCTAGAATGCATAAGTTATTTAATCACCGTTTATTAATGACATGAACAATTGATTATATTATCAATTAAACAACTTAAAACGGAGTTTATACTACGTACAGTCTCAATTAAT
>CAYNRB010000005.1:19598-29118 GCA_964399475.1 uncultured Methylomarinum sp. | reverse complement strand
ATTATCAATTAAACAACTTAAAACGGAGTTTATACTACGTACAGTCTCAATTAATGTTTTATCTACAAATCTTCAGAGTAGAGGACATTTAAAGAAATGGAAACTTCATCGAATGATAGACTTTAAATCTTAATTTCAATTCAACCATTTAAATATCTTGCTATCACTCGTTTTAATACTGCAACCATGGGAACATGGGAACAGAAATTTAATACACTTTAATATTACTTCTACATCTTCTATGATTGAAAAACATGTCTCACAGAACACCCATCAATAATTTAACAACTTAACTATACGACTTCACAACCAAATTTCACCTACAACTCCTACATTCATAAAACTTACTTTCGTTAATTATTCACATCATGGATTTTTTTAGCTTCCTACGACACAGCTCTCTTATTATAAGAATGACCAAACATCAAATTTTGGCAAAATACCGTGGATCAATTTTTGGTCTATTGTGGTCTATTGCGTTGCCTATTCTCATGCTCGCAACTTATACTTTTGTTTTTGGATTCGTATTTCAAGCAAGGTGGGGGCAATCTCAAATAGACTCTAACCCTTTTGAATTTGCTGTCATTATGTTTGCAGGCCTCATTATTTTTAATTTATTCTCCGAATGCATTGCTCCATCTCCTGGGTTAATCACCTCAAACGTTAACTTTGTCAAAAAAGTTATTTTTCCACTCGAAATTCTGCCTATTATTACACTGGGTGTCGCCTTGTTCCATGCCACTATAAGTCTGGCGGTTTTATTGTTGTTTCTTTTTTTATTAGACTATGCATTTTCCTGGTCCATGTTATGGTTACCCATCATTATTATGCCGTTGTTACTTTTGATTCTTGGCTTTTCTTGGTTTTTAGCCTCAATCGGTGTATTTATCCGTGATATATCTCAAGTCATTGGCATGTTGCTGACTATGGTTTTATTTTTATGCCCAATCTTTTACCCCCTTTCATCCTCTCCTGTTGAATTAAGAGGTTACTTAATTTTTAACCCTCTCACCATCATTGTTGAGCAGGTTCGCACTATCTTAATCTGGGGCGAGCAACCTGACTGGGCCTTATTATCAATATATTCTATTGTTTCACTAACAATCGCAATATGCGGCCTATTCTGGTTTAAGAAAACGCGAAAGGGCTTTGCCGATGTCTTGTAACCCTGTGATTATCGCTAATAATTTAAGCAAATGCTTTCATTTGTACGCTCAACCTGCTGATCGATTAAAACAGTTTTTATGGCGTGGTAAACGTCAATTTTATCGTGAATTCTGGGCATTAAAAGACATTAACTTTAGCGTTAATTCTGGTGAGGTTATTGGAGTTATCGGACGCAATGGTGCAGGTAAATCTACTTTGTTACAACTGCTGTGTGGCACCTTAAACCCTAGTCACGGTTCAATTTCTGTCAACGGCCGCATTGCTGCATTACTTGAATTGGGTGCCGGCTTTAATCCTGAATTCAGTGGACGTGAAAATGTATTTATGAGTGCTGCTATTATGGGACTAAAGCAATCTGACATAGTCCAACGTTTTGATGAGATTGTTGAGTTTTCTGGCGTAGCTGATTTTATTGACCATCCTGTAAAAACCTATTCCAGTGGTATGTATGTACGATTAGCTTTTTCTATAGCCATTAGTGTTGACCCTGACATTTTGATTATTGATGAAGCATTGTCTGTTGGAGATGGTGCTTTTTCACGTAAATCCTTTGACCGGATTATGGCCTTAAAAAAGGCAGGTAAAACTATTTTCTTTTGTTCTCATTCAATTTATCAAGTCGAAGCTATTTGCGACCGGGCAATCTGGCTAGATAAAGGTGAAATTATTATGCTAGATGAAGCCAGTAAAGTGACTTCTGAATATTGCCAGACATTGATAGAAAAACCTGACAATAATTCCACAACTGATCAACACACTCAAATAGCTCCCCCTTCGCTTAATGGAACAGCGCATATCACCTCTATTAAAGCCTGTGTGGATGGAGTTTATGGCAATAGTTTAAAGATTATCAGCGAAAAAAGCTCTGTAACAGTTGCTATACAAATTGACTTTGACCCTGACCTTCCCACACCCAGCGTAGCTATCACCATTTCTACAATTAATGGTCTAGGCATTTCCAGCGCATCATCTTTTCATGACAATATCAATTTAAGTACTTATTTAGCAAAAGACAAACAAATTGAAGTGCATTTTCCTAACATACCTTTGCTAAAAGGTGATTATACAATGAGCGTCTATCTTGGCTGTGAAAATGCACTTCATTTTTATGATTCCGCTGTTGATATTATTCAACTACATGTTGAAAGGAAAAATTCCGTGCCTGGGTTTGTTATGCTCCCTCATCAATGGTCGTCTGGCTCTAGAAACACCTAAATAAATGATTATCTGTTATTTACTTGAGTCTACCGAATTATGCGGTGGTGTTCGAGTTGTTTTTGACCAGGCCAGATTATTGATAGCTCGGGGACATCAAGTTATTATTCGAGCCAGAATCGGCAATCATTCATGGTACCACCACAAGGTTAACATCCACTATGTTAATGACTTAGCTACGTCGTTTACCGATATTATTCCTGATATTGTAATCGCTACCTTCTGGACTACCGTGAAATCGGCTATTACATTAAATTGCGCTACTACCTTACATTTCTGCCAAGGCTACGAAGGTGATTTTATTGAATATGCTGCAATCAAACACGATATAGAAACTGCTTATCGCCAACCTATTACTAAATTAACCTTAGGCCAATGGATGACTGAGCGCCTACATACAGTGTACGGGCGCTCATGCTTTCCAATTTATACTGTAGGTCAAATTATTGATACACAGCTCTTTACGCCTGATTTTTTCCCAGTTTTAAAGCCTATTCGTCGATTTTTCAAACGACCTACTAGAATACTCCTCCTAGGTATGTTTGAAGCTAGTGTCAAGGGCATTCCAAACGCATTGAATGCGATTAAAATAGCTAGAAATCAAGACATTAAAATACATGTTACTCGAGTATCCAGTTATCCGATTAGCCAAGCAGAAAAAGACATAACGCCAATTAATTGTTATTTATCAAATCTGACCCCTGATAAAATAGCCAAGCTATATTGCAATCATGACCTTATGCTCGCCCCCTCTTTAGAGCAAGAGGGTTTCGGACTCCCTTTTGCCGAAGCATTAGCTAGTGGCTTACCTTGTGTTGCCACTTCAATATCATCACATTTAAGTTTTGATAAATTACCTGATTATGCTATTTTTGTTCCTCCATCCAATCCCAATAAAATGGCTAATGCAATTGTATCTTTGACAAAAAACCATCGACAACTTTCTTTCCTTCAGCAACGAGGGCCTAAGTTAATACGCCAGGCATTTTCTGATGACCAGCTTATTGAAAGATTGGAATACATATTTTTAAACCCGTCAACCTAGAATAATCAGTTGGATCACGGTTCTTGCACAAGCTATAATTCCGCGCCCAACTGATTTTTCTAGGTTCAAAACTTGAAATACATTCTGACAACAAAGAACGCATAAAGAAGTAATTCATAGAATTATTTAATTATTCGCTACACGCTCTTAAGTTCAACTAACTTCTTTATGACAATTCAACTTACTGTATTTACTTCTATTTCTGCATCTTATTCTGACTCATCAGAATTACAACTTTGCCAGTCAATGTTACAAAAGAGCTTACCTTTCGCTGACTGGATAATACATAACGAAAATTCAAACACTACATTTCGCGATACAATCTTAGAAAACCTCCCTGATACAGGCCATCTATTATTCATCAAAGAACCTGCATTTTTAATGGGTGATGGCATGCTTCTAAAATTAACAAATCATTTACAAAATAACTCGGATATATTGATAGTCATACCGGGTGACAGACGAAATAGCCAAGGAACACCCCAACCAAATTTTCATACATTATTTGGGTTTGAATCCTACACACGAGAACTGGCTCATCTAAACCCAGCATTAATCAAATTCGATGATCGCGAACCCTGGATTTTTTTAATCAACGCTAAAACCTTTTCCCAAATCAATCTTCCTGATGATCCTTTTGATTTACCTAGGCAATTACCTATAGAACAAGTTGCAATTGCTATTGACACGTTTATTCATCCTTTTTTAAATTACTACAATGAGACAAGGGCTGAATTATTAGATTTTGTGCCTGAAACAATTGATTCTTTACTAGACATTGGTTGCTCACGAGGAGGATTTGCAGATTTAGTTAAAAAGAAATTTAACTGCAGAGTAACGGGAATTGAAATGAATCCCTATGAAGCCAGTTTTGCCAAAGCAAAGCTGGATCAGGTTTGGGTTGGAGATGTTTTTTCCTTAGATATTTCTGAATCATTTGATTGCATCAGTTGCCTAGACGTTCTTGAACATCTGTCAAACCCTGAACAATTGTTGCATACAATTAAAAAATGGCTCAAACCTAACGGAACAGTTCTTCTGAGCGTACCCAATGTGGGTTTTTGGGCCATTGTCCAAGACTTACTAGCAGGCCGATGGGATTACGTACCTGCCGGAATTTTATGCAATACCCATTTACGCTTTTATACCCAGCATTCTTTACGCCACTTATTAACGGACAATGGCTATAGGATTATAGCCTTTGAAAACCAACAACTACCAATTCCTGAAAATCTTAAAACTGGTTTCGACGAATATAAAAATACGGGGCTAACAATTGATACTGATAATTTATCGACTATTTCTTTCACTGTTTTAGCTGAGCCTTGCTGATGATTTCTATCATCATTGTCAACTATCATTGTGCTGCTTTAACGTGGAGCGCAGTAGAATCAGTCCTGAATGAATCCACTAAATCTGAAATTATTGTTGTAGATAACAGTACGGACACTCTCGAAGCTTTACAATTGAAAAAGTTATTACCCGCAACAGTCACGTTAATTATCAATCAAGAAAATGAGGGATTTGCAAAAGCCTGTAATAGAGCTTATTCGCAAAGCCGAGGAAACTTAATTTTATTGTTAAACCCAGATGCCTATTTACTACCTGGTAGTTTGAGTATTCTAAAACAAACTTTAGAAAACCAGTCAAACTGTGGAGCCGTTGGCCCCACAGTTTATTGGGATGAAAAGAAAAAGTATTGTTTACCCTCTAGTATTTTTCCTTCCCCTTGGTGGCTGTTAAGGAGTGAGTTATTTCATATACATCCATTTTTAGGTCAAATTCATTCTTTATTACACCGATATCAAGCCATACGAACATGGTTAAGTACAAAAAAAACAATTAGAGTTTCAGCATTATCAGGAGGCCATGTATTAATAAAACGCTCTGCGATTGAAAAAATCGGCGGCTTATTTGATGATCGTTTCTTCATGTACTATGAAGATTCTGATTTAATGTTAAGACTTAAACGAGCAAATTATTGCCTTTTTATCGCACCACAAGCTGAATGTGTTCATCGGTATGAACATAGCACTAACAAAATTCAACTGATGAGCGAATCGGCTTTGCTATATTTTGAAAAAAATCACCATAACCACTGGTATCTTAGCTGTGCAAGTTGGCTTATTCAAAAAAAATCCATTTCATTATCTCTTTTTACCAATCTAGGTACAATTGATACAACTCTAAAACTTCCTGTACCTGATGCCCTTCATTTCGAATGGCTACTAGAGATTAGTCCATCACCTTATTTCACTCCTTCAATTGGTCACTTCGGTAAGGGCGATACTGCCGAAATTCCTTTTTCTTCTTTACAGTTACTCCATTCAGGTCACTATTTCTGTAGAATAGGTTCTCTACACGTCCTCCCGCGCCATATGAAACTATGGCAATGGGAAACAAAATAATTATGACCAGCTCTGCTACCAATCATCTTTGCCCTTTGTCACTCCATAAGACGATGCCTTTTCCATCCAAAATTTATACCTGCGCCCTAATCTTAGAAGAAGGACATATCGATTTTTTACACTATGGCCTATTCAAAGAAACCAACAATCGTTTACATAAAGCCCAACGCTATTCTACAGAATTTATTCTTGCCAAATTACCCAAACCACCCAGTCAAATTCTTAATATCTGTAGCAAATCATCTGGAGCCATTCAAAAAACGTTATTCGAATTGGGCTATCAAGTTCATAATATCAATACTGACAATCCATATTCTCAAAATAATACTCAAGAAAAAAACTCACTTATATCCTGTAATAACCTGGAAAACTTGGTAGATAAACCTGAAAGTTATGATCTTATTTTATTACATGAATCAGCTCAAACCATAGATCCACTGATAATATTTAATCAGGCTTTAGATTTACTAAAACCGAATGGTTGTTTACTCATTGTAGGTGAATTTTCTCTCAAACATACTGAACCTACCCGGGAGTCATTACACTTACTTAATGATATTTTTACCCTTGCTGAGCGTTTTAATTTTACCCTAACTGAATACTCCAATTTGTCCCAACAAGCCTTACCCACTTTGGAGTATCTTTTAACAATAACCAACAAACACCAGCAACAAATAATTCATGATCTATCTCTTACTAAAGATCAATTCGATCTATTAAACCAATCATATATAAAGCATCAAGAAAAATATTTTACAGATCATTATGGCTATGCATTATTACATTTTCAAAAAACAACCTATCCTAAATGGAGAATCCAATCTTTAAATAAAAAACACCTGGATAAAATGTTGAGGTTATTTGAACTCTCTTTCCATCAAACCATGTCACCAGAATTATGGCATTGGAAATATGCGTCAGAAATAGCACATGAACTCTGTGTTTGGGAAGGAGAAGAGTTAATCGCTCATTATGGGGGAATACCCCGGAAAATTTTATTTTTTGGTCGACCTCAAATGGCCATTCAAATTGGCGATGTTATGGTTAACCCAGCCCATCGGGGTATTTTAACGCGTCAAGGGGCTTTTTTTTCCATGGCGGCTACTTTTTTAGAACGCTATATTGGTTTTGGCAAAGCCTTTTTACTTGGCTTTGGTTTCCCTAATGAACGTGCAATGAAAGTAGCTGAGCACTTAAACCTATATGCTGAAGTTGGAAATATGCTGGAACTCTCATGGACATCTCTATCCAGTCGCCCCAAAGTTTTTTCTCACTTAAGCACCGTAAATAACACTAACATTCAAGATTATAAAAATGAAATTGACACTGTTTGGCATCATATGTCTGAAGACTTTCAAAATACAATTATTGGTATACGTGACTGGAATTATTTACACCAACGATATTTAAATCATCCTGAACACATCTACCAGCTATTTCTGGTAAAAAGTCGAATAGCCAAACAGCCACTTGGAATTATAGTACTCAGAGAAATTGATCAACGCATTGAAATTATGGATATCATTTCATCTTCCAGGAAAATCCCATTATTGATTTTACATGCGAGACGCTTTGCCAACATTTTAGGTTATCAAAATATTCATTGCCAGATCACACAATCCTATGCACATTACTTTACAACTTCTGATTGTCAATCTAAACAAATTGATGTGCGCATCCCTACAAACATATGGACATCTGCACCCCCACCCAACGACATAGAAAACTATTGGTGGCTAACCAATGGCGACATGGATTATAAATAAATATAAAGCTCTATCAATTCATTGAAACCTCATTTCTTAAATACACGGCAGTTGATATTTACCGTGTGGAGCTATAGAATCGGAGTTTTCGCTAAACAATTATTTAAACTCTCATTAATTATTTAAAACTAAAGAATTGTAATTTTCTCCATCTTTCATTTATTACCCTGCTCATTCCACACACGCTCATTATCTTATAACGCTTCTAACTATTAATTTCATCGCCTCTATTTTTGAATGACACTAACAACTGAATCAGCCTACCTTCCTTCTACACCAGCTAAATTGCCAAATGGACCTTGGTTAATACTAGCCCCACATCCCGATGACGAAACCTTTGGTATGGGAGGGACTATTTTACTAGCAAAAGAAGCAGGAATAGAAGTTGATGTAATATTTTTAACAGACGGCAGTGCTGCAAATGTTGCAATAGAAAACCTGCTTAGCATCCGCGAAAACGAAGCCAAAAAAGTTGCTAAACTATTGGGAATTCGAGAATTATTTTTTTGGCGTGAGACAGATAGAGAACTAAATCCATCCCCACATCTTATTAAGCAGCTAAGTGATCAGATACTACATTGCAATTATGCTTCAGTGTTTTTTCCATCTCCACAAGAACCTCATCCAGATCATCGCATCACTTCAGTCATTGCTTGGGAAAGTCTACGTCTTTGTAATTTTATTGCCGAACCGTTTAGCTATGAAATTTCAGTGCAAGGCCACACCAATCAATTATTAGACATCAGCCAAGTTGTCAGTGAAAAACGGAAACTGATGGCACTTTATGAGAGCCAATTATCGGACAATCATTATATTGATCGAATATTGGGACTTAACCAGGCTAGATCCTGGTCTTTACCCTTATCAGTTTCTCATGCTGAAGCCTACTACCACTGGCCTAAAGAGGATCGATCGCTCAATGCAATTCTTTTATCTATAGCCACTCAACTCTCTTCAGAGCAATCATTACCTAGCAATTCACCATTAATCTCTGTCATCACTCGCACCCAAAACCGACCCGAATTTTTGAGACAGGCAATCCGCTCAGTTGCCGCTCAAACTTACCCTAATATTGAATTAGTCGTTATTAATGATGGCGGTGTTAATTGTACTGATCTTGTACGAGAAGAAGCCATAGGAAATATCAAACAATATCATTACGAACATCTAGAAATTCAATCTGGTCGCTCCTATGCCGCTAATTTTGGTTTAGAAAACAGTCACGGTGATTTTATAATCTTTTTAGATGATGATGACTGGTTTGAATCCGACCACCTCTCTAAGTTAACTGCATACATAATTAAACACCCCGAAACAAAATTAGTTTATACGGAAGTAAAGTGTGTTGATGGAAATAATATATTACTTAAAAATCAATTTTCCACAAAGTTTAATGCAACTCATTTAATCGCTGGTAATTACATCCCCATCCATTCGGCTTTATTTTCTCGATCTATCGTCAATCACGGTTGTCGGTTTGATGAATCTTTTGATTTTTATGAAGACTGGGATTTTTGGATTCAAGCCTCAATGCTGACGGACTTTTTGTTTGTTAAAGGTTTTAGTGCAATATACAGAATATGCAATCAGACTGGTTTTGGAGTCAATGCTCCAGTTAATACCAGAATCCAAGCTAGCCTTGCCTTGTTTAATAAATGGCTGCCTCAACTTAATGAAATGCAATTGATTTCATTAATGGAATCTGTTCGTTTCAATTTTTTAAAACAGGAACAACTTGATGACAAAAACCGTCAGTTAGAACAAATCAATTTACAACTGATTGAAAAAGATCAGCAGTTTAGTGAACAAAACCAGCAATTAATTGAAAGGAACCAACAATTAAGTAGACTAAACCAACAGTTAGTTGAAAAAGATCAGCAGTTTAGTGAATTAAATCAGCTACTGGCTGGAAAAAATCA
>CAYNRB010000005.1:0-19498 GCA_964399475.1 uncultured Methylomarinum sp. | reverse complement strand
TTGAAAAAGATCAGCAGTTTAGTGAATTAAATCAGCTACTGGCTGGAAAAAATCATTTATTAACTGAGCAAAACCAGCAATTAGTTGAAAAAGAAAAACAGTTTATTGAATTTAACCAGATAATCAGTATAAAAGATCAATTCATTACTGAACAAAACCAGCAGCTAAAAGAACACCAAAAGCTTATTAAGCAACTTGAGCAAATATCAGCAGAAAAAAACCAGCAAATTCAAACACATTTAAATTTAATTAATGAAATTTATAGCTCTAAAAGCTGGCGAATAACAGTACCTCTGCGTCAAATTAGTGTTTTTAGAAAATTTTTGTCTTCACAGACATTTGGGCGGCTCAAATCAACTGCCACCCTTCCAGCTACAGAATCAACGGAGCTTTCGCCCTATCAGAAATGGATAGATCTTTACGATACCCTGAATGATGTGGAGCGCAAAAAAATTCGTATTCGTATTGAAGAAATGCCTTACAAACCCGAATTTTCCATAATATTGCCTGTTATTGATGTGCCACTTGATTGTTTAAAAAAAACCATACAATCAGTACAGCAACAATTATATAAAAATTGGGAACTGTGTATTTTTGTAAATACATCCAAAAACAAAAAAATAGCTAAGTATTTAAAACAGCTATCCATAAAAAATTCCCAGATTCATATTATTTTAAATAAAGAACACGAAGCTATCTATCATTCTTCACTGGATCAAGTCAGTAGCGAATTTATCACTTTTATATATCCTAATGACAAACTATCTGAACATGCGCTTTTTTGGTTTGCAGAAACGATTAATAATAAACCAGAAGCGAGTTTAATTTATTCTGATGAGGACAAGCTCTCAGAGTCATCCCGTATTGATCCCGATTTTAAACCAAATTGGAACCCTGAACTTTTTCTCAGCTATAACTACATTTCAAATTTGACTGTTTTTAGAAAAGATATTCTGAATAAAATAGAAAACTTTAGTATCAATATTGAATCTGCACAAAATTATGATCTTACGATCCGCTATATTGAAAAAATTTCGACTCAACAAATCTGTCATATTCCAAGAATTCTCTATCATTCGGGAACCATAACTAACAAAGAACATGCGAGCCTTGCCTGTAAAAAAGTAATGAATTCGCATCTATTGCGCTGTAACATCAAAGCACATGTAGAAGCAAACAATCAGGGTTTACGTATTCACTATGATCTGCCTGAAAAACCAGCCTTAGTTTCGATAATTATTCCGACTCGTAATGGCCTAAACTATCTACGCACCTGTATTGAAAGCATTTATTCATTAACAAACCATCCTAATTACGAAATAATCTTAATAGATAATGGCTCGGATGATAAAGCCTGCCTAGCCTATTTATCTCAATTAAAAACCAATCACAGTAACTTTAAAGTAATCAGAGATGATCAAGCCTTTAATTATTCCAGATTAAATAACCTGGCGGTACAATCAGCGCAAGGAGAGCTTATTGCCCTGTTAAATAATGACATTGAAGTTATTTCGCCTGATTGGCTTGATGAAATGGCAAGTATTGCTTTGCAGGAAAATAGTGGCGCAGTTGGCGCAAAACTTTTATATCCTGACAATACGCTTCAACACGCCGGCATAATATTAGGCATTGGCGGCTGGGCAGGCCATGCTCACAAAAGATTTCCTGCTTCAGCTTCCGGTTATAAAAATAGAGCTAAATTAAGGCAAAATGTCTCTGCTGTAACAGGTGCCTGTTTAGTTATCAGCCGCTCAAAATTTCTGCAAGTTGGTGGACTTAATGAAGTTGACCTAAAGATTGCTTGCAATGATGTAGATCTCTGCCTAAAACTATTAAAAAAAGGATACAGGAATGTTTGGACGCCCTATGCTGAACTGTATCACCATGAATCAGCAACGCGTGGATATGAAGATTCACCAGAAAAAAAGGCTCGTTTTGCTAATGAACTAGCCTATATGAAACACCAATGGGGTGAGATTTTAGAGAATGACCCAGCTTATAACCCTAATTTAGCAATAGATCGTGAAGATTTTAGTCTCGCTTTTCCACCTCGAGTTGAAGTCCTATAAAATAGGAAACTTGCCCAAGTTAATACACTTTGTAATAAGGTGATTTCCAATAATAAATATGCCAGAATTGCGTAGAATTTTTGTTTCTGATTAAACAATCTCAAGAGGCGCATAGTTATTCTACGTAACGATTGAGATTGTTTGATCAGGAACAAAAAAACAAGAAAGTTTGGACTATTTATTGTTGGAAACCACCTACATTGGGCTCAAACTTTATTTCAAACTAGCCTTTTCCCTAACAGCGATTATTTTTGAATAGTTTTTCATCCAAACTATTATTTACCATTTAAAAATCTACCAACAATTGATCCTCTCACACAACAAAAATAACTGATCCAGGAAATAAAACAATGAAGGGCAAATGAATCAAATAAATCCAGTAAGATGCATCGGACACCACTCTCATCTTAGCCGAATAATAACTAAAATAACGTATAAAAAGCCCTATCAATCCAAAAATAAACAACCAGGTTACTAGCGAATTCAATGTCATTAGAAATACATCATTCAAATGAATTAAACAAATGACTTTTAATACTTGTGGTGTGCTGGCAAGAAATACACAAAACCAATCAAATTGAACAAGTCCTTCCACAAGATTTTTTGAACCATATAAAAACCACCCAAAAAGATAAAAGGAATAATAAAATAAAAGTGCTTCGCCAACAGGAAAAAATTGACTGGTTTTTCTAACAAATAGAGTGCCTTCTATTGTCAAGTCTAGTTTGATAGGGTTTTGTTCAACAATATTTGCTGGCATCTCAAGACGACATTATCAATGTAATTACTAATTTGATAGAATAAACAATTCCTGAGCAAACTTGAAAAAGACATAACTTAGATTATGGCTTAATCGCGTTTTACTTTCGCCCAATATAATTGAGCAATCTACAACTAAAACCAATACTGATGTCTTAGGAATGAAGATTTAAAAATTTCCGAATTTTGACTTGCCCTTTGACTCCACAGAGGCACTAATAAAATAGTTGCGTAGCCTACTAAGGAGTGAGGGTTTAATAATATCCGAAAGTTTGGCGCAGGATTTTTGTTCGTCTTCAAGGCGTAGAAACGGGCGCATAGCGAGCTATGCAACTGTTTCTACAACGCAGAAGACGGACAAAAAGACAAGCCAAGATTCGGATATTATTAAATCCTCGCTCCTAAGTACCCAAGTATAATTAATTTAACTAATTTTACGCAGGATTTTTTTTCATATTCAGTGTTGTATAAATAGGCGCATAGCGAGCTACGTCACTATTTATGCAACGCTGAAGATGGAAAAAAAGACCAGTAAAATGTTAAATTAATTATGCTTGGGTACTTATGCGCCCATTATATTAGCACTCCTGTGAAGTCAAAATTCTGCGCCAAACTTCCGGAACTTATTAAATCTCCACACCTTAAGAAATAATAACTTATTAAACAATTTCTTAACAATGTAGGTTGGGTTACATTATCGCGTTTCCCTTGATAAGCCAAGCCAACCTACAATCAAGTTATTGTTTATTAAAACCTTAATTGTAAAGTAAACAGGAAGGCAACATGTTGTTTCAGCAGATAAAAAATCATTAAACAGAAACTATCCTAGCGGCTAAGGAACTGCTTCCACACACATTCCTAAGCTTACTATTCACAGTCCATAAATGAGTTCAATCATCAATTTAAGCATCGTATTCCTTAATTATAATAAACTAGCCGAAACCAAATTCACTTGCGAAACCTTACAAAAACTTTGCGCAGACCGAAATGATATCGAAATCATTGCAGTTGATAATGGTTCAGAAGATGGTACTGCAGAGTTTTTAGAAAAACAGCCTGATATAGTTACTATATTACTACCTGATAATGGAGGCATTGCCGGTTATGCTGCTGGATTTAAAAAATCACAAGGCAAATATATTTTAGTCTTAGATGATGACTCATCTCCACATGAGCTTTCAGGTATTGACCATGCAATAGAGATGCTAGATCAAAATTCTGATTTTGGGATTATTGCAGCACATATACAATCACCTAATGGACAGGCTCAATGGAGCTGGCATCTACCTAAATCAACTACGCTTTGTCCTTCACCTTTTTTTATCGGTTGCGGAGTTATTATTAGACGTAGTATTTTTGAAGAAATGGGCTGGTATCCTGATAATTTTTTTCTTTATCAAAATGAAATTGATGTTTGTTTTCAGACTCGTTTACAAGGCTATAAAATCTTCTATGATCCAGACTTTATTATAGTGCACCGAGGTATTCCTAACCAACGTCCAGGCTGGCGACGTATCTTTTTTCCGACTCGCAATACATTATGGCTAATCCGACGTTATTATCCACAACCCTTTTCTAGCTATATGATAGTATCTCGTATTATCATTGGATTAATCCGAGCCATTACATTTGGTGAATTAAGTTCTTATTTTAAAGCCTTGAAAGCTGGACTTTTTACACCTATTAGTACGACTGTATTACCTAAGGCCATACGTAAAGATTCCTCAGTCTTTTTTCGACAAAACAGTATTGTTCATCAATTATTAAAAATAACCTAATCACTATTCCAGACCATTTTTGTTTTCCCATTTAGCTTATGAACCCTCATCCATTTAATGTCCCCAAGGTTGCAGCAGCAATTGTTACCTATAATCACCTTGAACCTGTTTTAAAGCTTATCAAATCGCTAGAACAACAAAAAATCCCTACTTTTGTGACAGAAAATAATGGAGCAGATAATGCTGCACAAATCATTGCAACTCAGTTCCCGCAAGTATCCTTGCTAGCAAGTCCCGCTAATTTAGGTGGATGTGGTGGCTTTAATTGTGCAACATTAGCCGCACTAAGCAGTGGCTGTGAATATGTGATTTTAATTGATGATGATGCATTTCCAGAAGCAGATTGTATTGATCAATTAAGCAACTTTTTAGACTCAAATCCCGACTATATTTTCGCTGCTCCAGCGATTTATATCACCTCACAACCCGGCACCCTTCAAGAAGCTGGGGGAGGTGTTGATTTTAGTCGTTCAAATCCAATTGAAGCATGGTACAGGTTTCATATTAATCCAAAACTGCCCCCCGTTCTTGATATAGATTATGCAAGCGCATGTTGCTTAATGATCAGAGCCGATGCGCTAAGAAGCATGGGCGTAATGGATTGGGCTTATTTTATTTTTAGCGATGATGTGGATCTATGCCTAAGGCTACGCAAGACTTTTAATAAAAAAGGGGCCTGTATTACCGATGCAAAAGCCAATCACGATTTCCCTTGGGCAAAACCATTTTCTCCGATGCGTTTATATTTTTTTCAACGCAATGGTTTGCGATTAATTTCTAATCACCGACAAAAAGGTCAGTTCAAAGCGCTTTTTTTTGCTTTAATGCGCTTACATCGACGTATTTTTTACAGTGCTGTTATTGGTGATTATGAAATAAGAAACACCTTAATTAATGCTTTTACTGATGCATGGCAGAAGAAATTTGGTAATTGGGATAAGTGGATAAATTTTGCCGAACAGCGAACAAAACTAGATAGTTCTTTTTTTAACGCTAACAAAATCAAACGCATTTTAATAGATATAAGTATTGAGGATTTTGAAGAAGCTTTAGTAAAGTCATTAAAAATAGTCCATTCTTCTGTTTCTATTGACATTTTATGTGATAATCATAGAGTGAGTGATCATCAGACTAACGATACTTACCAGCAAGTTTTTGGACGTAAAAAAGGTTTTATTAGCCCTTTAAAACTTTTACCTACACTATCAAAACAAAATTATGACATGGTAATTACCGATGCTAATATGGAACCCAGACGTCCATCCTCTATGTGTGGCAAACATGCGGTTATTTTTCATAACAATGCATTCTATTTAGCCGCAAACAGAGCTTATTTAGGCGCAATTTCTCATTTACTCTCTTTACCTTTTGGTTTATTCGCTGCATTATTAAGCATCAATCACTTTTGCAAACCTTTCCTCGCAGGAAAACCTCCCAAAGAAGCGGAACAAATATTAAATAACATAGGTATAGATCCTAAAATCGGACAGCCTTATGCGCGGCTCAATAATAATGACTGAATCCTACGTCCCTCCAATAACAGCGCCGAAACTAGGTGAAGGTGAACTTAGTGGAGGCTACAATACTTGGTGTAAAGAACAAGAACAACGCGCGCCTTCACAATACACCTTACAACGCCATTCTGGCTTATTGTTTTCCATTATTGTCCCCGTACATAACCCTGCTAACCATTGGTTACAAGATTGTATAGATTCTGTGCGCAGTCAATTCTTTGCTGATTGGGAACTTGTATTAGCTGATGATGCATCCAGCTCCGAAACACTAGAGTTACTGAATAAGAACAAAGATCTCGATTCAAGAATCAAAATCAGCCTGCAATCACAGCAATCAGGTATTTCTGCGACCAGTAATCGAGCCGTTGATTTAGCAAAGGGAGAATATCTGGTTTTTTTAGATCACGACGATCTTCTGAATGCTTATGCTTTATCAGCCATTGCCCAACAACTAAAACATAAACCTGATACTGATATTTTCTATACGGATGAAGATAGATTTGATGAACACTATCAACGTTTACATCCCGGTTTTAAACCTCAATTTTCGCTGGAAAAATTACTTTGTACCAATTATATTCATCACGCAATGATAATAAAACGTTCATTATTTCTCTCACTTGGAGGCCTTAACAGTCAATATGATGGTTCACAAGACTACGATTTACTCTTAAGAGCGATTGAAAAAACCGCAAAGATTGAACATATTCCCGATGTGCTTTATCACATGCGTCTACACAGTGGTTCATTATCATCCGGAGCCGAAGCTAAACCAGAAGCGCATAATAAAGGCAGAGTAGCTGTTAAGGCTTATTTACAACGTCAAAAACTATCTGCTGTTATTACTGAAACTGAGTTTTCAGGTTTTCATAATCTAACTTACCCTTTAAAAAAACGGACTAAAACATCTATACTTGTTTTGGGAAATAAACACCCCCTTCCTGAAAACAATCTCAAACAATGGCAACAACATAGTGATGATGAGATTTTAATTTGCCACAATACGCACCTTTCAATCCCAATACGCTTAAATACGCTTGCCCAGAAATCAAAGGGAGATATCCTTATTTTTGTAGATGGTCAGCTACAATTGGAAGCTGATTGTATTGAACAATTATTAGCACACTGTCTGCGTAAAGATGTTGGTTTGGTCACAGGAAAACTGTCATACAGCGATGGGAAATTACATAGTTGCGGCTTAATATTAGGCATAAAAGGATCAGCAGGACGATGGCATTACGCCTGTAATGCCAATGATTTAGGTTATGGTGGCTGGATGGCAATCAATCACGAAGTCTCAGCCGTACCCTGGCAACTCATGGCGGTTAAAAAACAGTTATTTATGCAAGCAGGGTTATTTGATAACAATTATATTGATCATGGTTTTGATATTCAGCTTGCCTTGCAATTAACTGAGCAATACTCTGCCAATCACTTATCTATCGCACTCGCCAAAGCAACTTACCCGTTTCCCTGTCCATTGCAAAATGATTGTTGGCAAGAACAAGACTTTATGCGTTTATGGTCACACTGGAAGGCAATGCTAAATCAAGATGACCCTTTTTATAGCCCTCAGTTTTCCATTTATGATGAATCTATTAGTTTTTTAAATGGAATAGAGAGATATTTTAAACGCTTGGGGGTATTTAATGCCTATGACCAATTATCTATCAAATTAGTATGGGAATGTTTTAGATAATTGCTACAAACAATAATTAAGGTAACTCGCAGTTATAAACCACTCAAAGTTTAATTGATCTCAACTTTCTGGAATGACTTCAGTTCAATCAATTTAAACTAATACTTTTTACATCAAGTGATGAAATTTGGAGAAGATAAAAATAATGCCAACTATTGACGATAATAAAAAACAATGGGATGGAGATTATTCCTGGCCTTTTCAAGGCGATGAGTGGTCTGCTGCATGGGGCGGCCCGTCAATGCAATGGTATGGAACTATACTACCAAGAATTCATCGCTTTGTAGCAACAGATAGCATCTTGGAAATTGCCTCTGGTTATGGTCGCTGGACTCAATTCCTCAAGGACAAATGCCATCATCTTGTTGCTTTAGATATTTCAGAAGAGTGTATTGAGGCATGCAAGGAGCGTTTTTCCGATCATTCAAATATTGAGTATCATGTCAATGATGGAAAATCATTAGAGATGATTGCTGATGATTCTATAGACTTTGTGTTTAGTTTTGACTCTTTGGTACATGCGGATGAATCAGTTTTGGAAGCCTATATTTCACAACTCAATAGAATACTAAAAAAGGATGGCGCAGCCTTCATTCATCATTCTAATCTTGGTGAACACTATTTTATGAACTCAACTATTCGAAGAATCCCTAATCTGGAACGGCTGTTATTTCGACTAGGTATAAATCTTCACTGGCGGGATCTAAAAGTATCCGCCAAGTTAGTTGAGGAATTGGCTAAGAAACATCAATTGAATTGCATTAGTCAGGAAATAATACCGTGGGGAACAAACAGCTTTCAGCTAATAGATTGCTTCTCAACCATTGTGAAGAATAACTCATCATTAGCGCGTGATAACCTCATTGTTAGAAATTCTAACTTTATTCAAGAAATAAAAACATTGTCACAGATTTCTAGTCTGTACACGTAAAGAATAACGCCATACTCTTCTTTGAATTGATTTAGAAATACGTAGAGAACAACAAGGTCAAAATTATGTCGGTATTCAGTTAAAATACAACTGAATACTAGAAAGAGTATTTTAAAAAATTTTAAACTCAACCTCTAAATTGATCCAATTTTATTACCAGCAGGAATTCAATGATGCATAAACTACTGATATTTATAGTGCTATTTGTAATGACTTTAACTCCCGTTTTTTCCGCTCCTCACGCCATCAGATCAGCACAAGCTACTCCAGTTATTGATGGTTTTATCAGCCAAGGAGAGTGGTCAGAACAATATGTGGTTAAACTGAACCGAGCCTATCATGATCAACGCAGCATAAAATTATATTATGCTCATGATGCCCAGTTTCTGTACCTTGCTGCTGATATTGACGATCAAAACTTATGGGCTGATGGTAATGGTGGAGGGTCAGGAGAAATATTTGAAAGTACTCATGATGATTCCATTGAATGGTATTTTGATCTAGATAAGTCCAAAGATAATAGCCTGCAAAGTAACGATCGTTTGCTAACCTTAAATATAGGCAATTTTACAGACCCTATTAGCGGAAATGGTATTGTTTCGCGACGCAGTTATAATGCAGGTAATGGTAATGGTGGTGCAGTAGGCGTTCTTGACCCTTTCACCCTTCAAGGTATTAATTATAAGGTACAACACAGAGGGACTGTCAATAACGACAGTGATACTGATCAAGGTTATAGTATTGAAGTTGCTATTCCCTGGTCGTTATTACCCAATGCTTCGCATGCTGATGGTGATAGCATAGGGATTAATACAATCATCATTTCCGATGATACAGGAAATACTCGAGATTTTTCCGATACTAGAGATATTACCCCACCCGCACTTCGCTTTACACTACCCATTTTAATTGATGAATATGTTGAGCTAAAACATAGCGAATTACATAGTTCTCAGTCAGGCTTAAATGGCCCAGTAGCTTATACTACTTTAGAGTTTCAAAGCAATAACGATACCACCCCCCCTGCAATAGTAACTAACTTCATTACAGGTAACCCTCGCCCTTTTTCCATTAAATTACAATGGAATAACCCTGGAGATAATAATAACCAAGGTACTGCTTCTGGTTTTGACATTCGTTATTCAACTCAACCCATCACTAGAGAGAATTTTAGCCAAGCAAATATTTGGCCATTCAATAAACAAAATGATTTAAGTTTATTTGCCACAACAACCCTTCGAGTAATGGGTTTACAACCTAGCACCCAATATTATTTTGCAGTCAGAGCCTACGATGAAGTCAATAATTTTGGAAGTATCGCTTTTTCTAATCCCTTGTCGACACCTTCAATTGCTGCATTCAATAGTGCGATTCCCGCAAATAAATATCAAGGAATGGCAGCCATTGCTCCCGGTGGACGTTACTTTATAAAAGAAAATGGTCAGCCCTTGATCCCTATTGGCACGCATTATTTGCAACAAGATGATGCCATTCGATATTTATATGATGGTGAGATATTTACTGGAAATGGATGCAATAATTTCACTCAGAATCCTGAAGCTGATGAAAAAATAAGCACCTATATGGCACAACTTAAAGCCAATGGGATTACAGTGATGCGTTTATTTTTAGAAGACACATCACTATTCATACCTAATAATGTCTTATTAAATAAAGAAAATTGTGCCTATTGGTTTGAAATTCCTCGTGGTAATTTTAATACCACAATGACTGATTTTCTTATCAAAATATTACGCCTCAGTGCAGAAAATGGAATTTATGTTCTGATCAGTCCATTTGATACATTCTTTTACGATGAATTCCTCCTCCGAATGACATGGCACAAAAATCAGGGCGGGCCGTTAACGGATATTAATGACTTTTTCAAAAATCCAGAAGTTTTGGCTATGGCAAAAGCACGCTGGACTTTTGTTATTAACACTATTAAGAACAGTGGATATGCCGATGCTGTTTTTGGCTATGAAATATTAAATGAGTGGGACTCATTCGAATGGACAAGACCCGATGCTGATCCAAATACTGACGCACAAATTCGAGTAGCTTTCATAAAAGAATTAGCAAAACATATTCGTTCTATTGATAATGAACACCTACTTATTTCAAGTTCTGCGGCATTCGATCCTCGTGGCGCTTTGGCCAGTTTCATTTATGATAGCGATACCTTTGATGCAGTACTCCCTCACCTGTACCTTGCAGGCAACAGAGAACCTTGGTCTAATCCAGCAGAAAATATTGGTACGTCTGTAGTAAAAGACCAAACAAACATCCTATCTTGGTGGACTAGTCATCAAGCAAATGCTAAACCTGTTTTAAATGGTGAATGGGGGCCTTCTGATGGGTTTTTACCTGATCCCAGCCAACCCAGTTATTTTTCAGACTTTAGCGAAACAGATGATGAACTTCTGATTCGAAAAGTTTGGTTTTCAGAATTAGCCAGTGGCGCGGCAGGCCCAGGCATTCGTATACAAGGAGGTGTCCGTGGAACACCTGAATTTGGCTTGCATTTATCTGACAATATGTTTGGCACAGCCAAAACAATTTCTGCTTTTGTAACCCCACCCAGCGGAAACGAGAAAAATATAGATTTTACAAATTTTACAGGGAACGATTTACAAGGCTCTATCTCTATCACAAATACTCAAGCAGCCTTAGTAGTAACAGGTACTACTGATGGCAAACAAGGCCTGACTTACATCCATCAAGATAAAAACAAAAGTAGCGCTACTGTCAAAAATGCACGACTGAATATTAGCGCTTTATCGGGAGGTGCTGCCTTGCAAGCTGAATTCTGGAATACAGGTATTAACCAAGTTCGCGCACAACATACTATTTCAGCTAATCCAGCAAATCTGGCAAAACCCAATGACAGTAGTTTTAATATTCCAGAATTTAACGATGACTGGATGATTAAATTTTATGAAAAATACAGCACCCGGTTATTTACCTCACGCGAAAATAATCAGCAAATCATCAGTTTAAAATATGAAAATATGCATAAAGCAGGTTCCGTTGATATTTACTTTGTATATGTTTTGAATGGTGAGTTTTTTTCATTAATTCGTAATGCCCAAGGCCAACTTAGTTCAGTTCTTGGTATTACTCCCTTTCAAACTAATACTATACCTGCTGATGGAATCGATGAAATTATTCGACTCCCTGTGACCGGAAATTTTAATGTAGATATCTATGTTGCAACATTTTCTACAGGTGTGCCTGTAAGCAGTTTCAAATTTAAAACATTGCAATTACAACGACTTGTTTTTTAATTTTTAAAATTATATAAATTGAAAGGAATAATCTCAACAACGAGTTATTCCTAATTGTTTTATTAACCAACAAAGTAGAGCGGACTTCTGTCCACTCTAAATAATCTCAAACCGTTATTCAACTTTGACAGCGTATTAACTTGAATTTGTTACGTTATCTTTCACTAACTTATGGATACTCGTTGCTAAAAAATAACTTTACATCCTCATTTTCCAAGATAAAGAATGACTAATCAAACTATCAGCCAAGACATTGATCCATCTTATTTCCAATGCATTCTGTCTGAAAATCATGAAAAGAAACTAGCATCAAACTGGCAGGTTTTTTTAGCTAAACAAACCATGAAGCTAAATCATCTGAGTAATAATGATAATTGCTTTTATTTAAACTATAGTCAGCTTACAGAAGAGACACCACAGTATTCTAATGCATTATTAGAACAAATGAGCTGGGTTCTACTCGCCCGAAATGATTGTGATTTAGTTTTATGGCCTTTAGTGACATCGATCAATTCTGAACACCCTTTAACTTTAGTACCAGTCAACAGACAAACACTGGAAGTTTTTGCTCAATCGGGTCAGGGATATATAGGAATGAGTCGTTCTGCTGATTGCAAGGTTTTAAAACTACAGCCCAAAAAAATACTCTGCTTTTCACATGCATTAATCAGCAAACAAAATATTAACAATCTGCAAGTTTCTTCATCTTTGTTACGGAAAATAAAGAACAAACTTAGTCTAGAACAAAAAATATTTTTAAAACATAAATATGATGCTTTTAGAACATTATTGAGACTGCCTAATCTGAACAAAAAAAACAGAGCAAATTGTCTTGCCTATGCTAAATCCTGGTCGGCTAAATATCCTCGTCCTCAACTGGCACTAAATCCTAAGGTTATTAGCAAAAAAAACAGAATACCCGTGTTAATAGCTACGCATTGGCTGGAACTAGGTGGTGCTGAGAAATTTGCAATTGATTTAATTAAAAGTTTACCTAAAGATCAATATGCCATTTATGTAACCACCGATATCGCTTCTCTTAATCATTGGAGCCATGTAATAGCAGACCAGGTAGAAGCTATTTATCACTTACCCAGCTTTTTAACACCTGAAATGTTTAAAATTTTTTACGAATATTTGATCCGCACACGACATATTCGTTTAATGCATATTCACCACGCGGCTCAAGCCTATGAGTCGCTCTACCATATCCGCCGATTTCATCCCCAATTACAAATTTTGGATTCATTACACATCATTGAATTACCACCTAATGAAGGCGGATATGTTGACGCATCAGCGAGACTATTTGAAGCATTTATTAATCATCATCATGTCATCAGCCAATTGTTGAAAAACTTTTTATCGCAACGCTGGCTAGTTCCTGATTCTAAAATTTCAGTAACCTACCTTAATGTTGATAGCGATTTTTTCAATCCAGAACTGGTACAAAAAGGGCAAATCAGACAACAGTTAAATATTTCAGACAACGCCTGTCTAGTCGGTTTTATTGGTCGGTTTAGTTCACAAAAACGACCGTTGGAATTTATAAAAACAGCGCAGTTACTGCAACAGCGTTGGCAAGAAACCCAGCAATCCATTGAACTTATTTTTGTCATGTTGGGCAGTGGTTTATTAGCAGATGAAATTCACAATACTATAGAAAAAGCAGCAGAAACTCGCATCTTATTACATCCTCAAGTTCAAGATGCCCGACCTTTTTATCAAGATTGTGATGTGATTGTAATGCCCGCTGAAAATGAAGGTCTAGCGTTAGTGACATACGAATCCATGTCTATGCAAACCCCCATATTTTATACAGATGTGGGTGCCCAGAATGAGTTATTACAAACTGATTTTTTGATTGCAAACAAGCAACCTTTAGCTGAGAAATTTGCTGACAAAGTATGGCCATATCTTTTAGATCAAGATAAAAGAGAGCAAGCTGGAATTAAAATGAGAGACTATATTCGAAAACATCACCATCATAATCAAACCACTACTGAATTATTAGCGCTTTATCAGCGATTATTAGCTGAATAAACAATAATGAATTTATTGCATAAGGCTTTTTTTCGCCTGAGCGACCCACTACTTAAAAAGTGTCTTTGGCATCGTCAATATCTGTCCGGCAAAGCGACATCCAGGATTCCAGCTTGGCTAAACAAGATCCTATATTGTGATTGCGCCCAAGCTATGCAGCGTTACCAAAGCACAGAACCGGGTTATCATGATTATTTACTAGAACACAGTTTTCTATCATGCATAGAAAAAAGACAACGCCAAAGAAATGTCAAATATTGGCAATATAAACCACTGATCAGCATACAGCTTCCCGTCTATCAAGTTAATATTGATCAATTGCTAGCTTGTTTAGATTCGGTTGCTAGACAGCTTTATCCACATTGGCAACTCTGTATTGTTGAAGATGGTAGCGGTGTAGAATCCATCAAAGAGATGCTTATTAACTTTAAAAACCAGTACCCTGACAAAGTAAAACTGGTGTTAAGAGAAGATAATCAAGGCATCACATCCACCACTCAGGAAATCTTTGAATTAACCGATGGAGAATATATTGCATTGCTGGATCACGATGATTATCTCGCACCAGAAGCTTTATACGAAGTCGTTAAGAGTATTAATCAAAACCCCGAGTTAGACTGGATTTATACGGATAATGACAAATTAGATATTCATGGACAACGCTGTTGCTTACATGCTAAACCTGCCTGGTCTCCTGAACTACTGATGACCTATAACTATATCCTACATTTATCGGTTATTCGTCGAACTTTAATTCAAAAAGCAGGCGGTTTTCGAGCAGGTTTTGAAGGATCTCAAGATCATGATTTATACCTGAGATTATCTGAATTAAGCAATAAAATCAAACATATTCCTCGCATATTATATTCCTGGAGACAATCAGCCACTTCGGTTGCATTAAATCCAGAAAATAAAATGTATGCTTATGATGCCGCCATCAATGCGTTAAATGCCGCTTTAAAAAGACGTAATCAAAAGGGACATGCTATTCACCCCAAACATTCCTGGCTAGGTAGTTATCAAATCATTAGACAAATAGATTGCCCTGAAATAGAAGTAGTTTATTTATCTAGCAACAACAATCATACGACGATTGAAAAGAGCCTGAATCAACAAACTAACATCTTTATTAGTAAGCAATCCTGGTTAGATAAAGAACCCACTATCGTTCAACAGCTTATCACCTTAATTAGTCACTGCGACTCACCCTATCTATTATTTATCAGTCCAACTGTAGATTTTTGCAATAATGATCAATTATATAATTTAGCGACTAACCTTGAACCTGCTGGCATCTCTTTATGCACAGGAAAAATTATAAATTCTGCTGGGCTAGTTGATCATTGTGGGTTGGCCTATCAACAAGGCGAAATTCTTTACCCACTAAGAGGCTGGGATAAAGAGTTGGATGGAATAGGAGCATATGGCGCACTGCCAAGAAACATCTCTCTGACCTCGCCATTAATCTGTATGGGTAAAACAAAAGACTTACAAGCTTTGGTTAATAATCTCTCTGAATACCAAAATATTTCAACCTGGTTGATTGCCCTGAGTTTGGAGTTACAAGCCAGACAACAAAGAATTAGTGTTGATGGAAGTATTGCAATTCTCAACACAGACACAAAACCGTATTGCATAACATTATCCGAACACGACAAGCTGCTTTTACAAAAAGACTACTCTGATTTTTTTAATATAAATGATCCTTTATATCATCAGTCTATGAATTAATTCTGCTTACTTAGGAGCGAGGATTTAATAATATCCGAATCTTGGCTTGTCTTTTTGTCCGTCTTCTGCGTTGTAGAAACAGTTGCATAGCTCGCTATGCGCCCGTTTCTACGCCTTGAAGACGAACAAAAATCCTGCGCCAAACTTTCGGATATTATTAAATCCTCACTCCTTAATCAATCCTTATAACCAATACCCAATTGACATGCAAAACACGTAGGGTCAGAACACCTGATCTCGCAGATTTATTGTGAGGCCAAAAATATCCTTAGGTCTCATGAAAAAATCAAGTTCACCATTCAAATCATTGATGAACATGGCGGTGATTTTCAAGCTTGCTATGCGCCTATTGCTGCACGACCAAAGACAAACAAAAATCGTACCCACTATAAAACCCTGGGCAACCGTCACTGATATTGAATTAACGGGTAGCCTGGTGTGGCTCAGCGAAATCTGGGAAGGAATGATACGAGACCGCATCCCGGATTCCGCTACGCTCCATCCAGGCTACATTGATGGCATGTCTGAGTGGCTGTCGGTCTTCCATGTTTCTCCTGGGATTTATAGCAGATACCAAAAATCCTACTCAACAATGGATGATTATTTATTTCCAGCTCCCTCATACTACATCTCTTCCGATTATAATGATAATAGTCATTAATTCAAACCTTATCTGAGAGCCCAGAGATTAAAAAGTGATTTTCTTTCAAGTTCACTTGAAATTACACCTTTATCATCACCTTCATAGAAAATTTAAAAACCGATACAAGTCAGCCACAAGAACTGTATTGCTAGGAGTATAATGGACAGCTACTCCCTTCAATCTAGAAAAATCAGTTGAATTACGAATTCTAGTGCAAACTTTCGATTCTTTGTCCAACTAATTTTGCCAAGTTCAAACAAGCCTCTCTGGACTTAAAGCAATCACTAATATTACCTTCAAATTTAGTCTTAATTATGCTCGAAAAAGTATTCCCCAAATCAGAAATTTCCATCAGAGACAACCTACATTGGCTTTATATCCTCCGAAACCTGATGATTCTAGCAGAGACCTTACTTGTTTTTCTTGCTATTTATGGTCTAAAAATCAAGCTACCTGAAGAGCAACTCTGGCTAATAATTTTTTCTGCTTTTGCAGTTAATATATACACTTGGATGCGCTTAAAAAATAATGAACCTATTACTGAGATAGAAATATTTTTCCAGATTTCTCTGGATGTTTTGACGCTTGCTTCCTTAATTTATTTTACCGGAGGTGCATCTAACCCCATTATCTGGGTATTTTTATTACCAGTAATCATTACAGCGATCATGCTACCTCAGGGTTATGCGTGGCTAATGGTAATACTGACTAGTTGTATCTATACAGTTTTGATTCGATTTTACCTACCACTACCCGCCATTGAACCACATCTTCCTGATGTTAATTTACTCAATCAGGATTTACAACACTATATGCATAAGATACAAGATGAAAACTATTTTAACCTACACATCTTTGGAATGTGGTTTGGATTTGTTTTTAGCGCTGGCATTGTTGCTTTTTTTGTTGTGGAATTATCAAACACCCTAAAAGAAAGGGAAAGAAGCTTGGCAGATGCTCGGGAAAATGCCTTACGGGATGAGCGTGTTGTCTCTTTAGGTGCATTAGCCGCCAGTGCTGCTCATGATATGGGGACTCCCTTAGGAACTATGGCAATTTTAACCCATGAAATTGAATTGGAATACCCGGGTCAACGGTTTGATGATTTACATCAGAAGATGAAAATCATGAATCAACAAATTAATCGATGTAAAGAAGCGCTGTCACTGCTTTCTATTTCTGCCGGTGAAATGCGTGCTGAATCGGGTAAACCCATGTCCTTGATTAATTATATAGATGAGGTTCTCAAACAATGGCGGACTCATAACTCCTCAACTAAACTAAACTTATTAATCACACCTTCTGCTATTGATATAAATGCTAAAATAATTGCTGACAGAACCATTACCCATTCAATTATAAATATTTTAAATAATGCGGCAAAAGTCACCCCAGTAGGCAAAGGAATCGACTTTAGTGTCGACTGGGACAATGAAAACTTACATTTAAAGATCAGAGACTTTGGGCCTGGCTTTCCTAAAGAAATCATTAAACTTGCCGGTAAGCAACCCATTGCCAACAGTAAGCAAGGACTGGGCGTAGGCTTATTTTTAACTTTTTCAACCATTAACCGATTAGGCGGTGAAATTAATTTCTCCAACCTAGAATCGAATGGAGCATGTGTTGAAATCAAACTCCCTTTATTAAATAGTGAGGCAAAAGATGTCGACGGAAATGGATAAACCTAATCTGCTATTAGTAGACGATGATGAGACTTTTTGCTCGGTACTGATGCCCGCACTGACAAAAAGAAATTTTCAGGTTTCTGTTGCTTATGATGTAAAACAAGGCATTATCTTAGCTGAACAAACTGAACCGGAATATGCTGTGATTGATTTACGAATCGGACACGATTCAGGCTTGGAACTGGTAAAAAAATTAATTTCTCTGGATGATAATACTCAAATCGTCATGTTAACCGGTTTTGCCAGTATTGCGACTGCTGTGGAAGCAATAAAACTTGGAGCTATTCATTATTTGACTAAACCTGCGAATGCAGATGAAATTGTTAATGCTTTGTATAAAAATGAAGGCGATTCTACTGTTGAAATAAACTCCAATCCTTTATCAGTTAAACGGCTGGAATGGGAGCATTTACAAAAAGTATTGATGCAACACGAAGGTAATATTTCAGCTGCGGCCCGAGCATTAAACATGCACAGACGTACTTTACAAAGAAAACTTGAAAAACGTCCGGTTAAAATCTAATGCATATTAAAATGAAGGTAGCAAGTAATGACTGAGCAAATTGTAAATATTTCATTTCCTGTTAATGAAGGAATATTGACTTCCTTAAAAGAAACCAAAGACGAATTTACTAAAGATGTTCTCTTTTTATCGGCACTACTCTTTTATCGCAAAAGAAAGCTATCTCTTGGAAAAGCAGCTGAGCTTGCTGGATATAATAAATTAGATTTTATAGACAAGTTAAAAGATGAAAAGGAATATATCTTTGACTATTCTGAAGATGAAATTAATGATATTTTTCTGATGTAGTCCATATTAAGGAGCGAGGATTTAATAATATCCGAATCTTGGCTTGTCTTTTTGTCCGTCTTCTGCGTTGTAGAAACAGTTGCATAGCTCGCTATGCGCCCGTTTCTACGCCTTGAAGACGAACAAAAATCCTGCGCCAAACTTTCGGATATTATTAAATCCTCACTCCTAAGTGAGAACTGTATCAAATACTACACCTATAATATCTTTCAGCTCTATTGGTAAAATTGAAATTTTAAAAGACATATTTCAAGAAATAATTATTCCTCAAGCAGTTTACGAAGAAATTAAAACTAAACAAGGTTATGGATACAATGAGGTAGATTTAAGTTTTATAAGTACCCAAGCATAATTATTTTAACAATTTTACGCAGGATTTTTTTTCATATTAGCCGTGACATAAATGGGCGCATAGCTGGCTACGCAACTATTTATGTCACGGCTAAGATGGGAAAAAAGACAAGTAAAAAGTTAAAATAATTATGCTTGGGTACTTAATAGTACAGGCAATACAAAATACAGATCAAGAGAAAATTTTATTAGAACAA
>CAYNRB010000004.1:0-38644 GCA_964399475.1 uncultured Methylomarinum sp. | reverse complement strand
GCCCTGGGTTTTAGTGTGGATACGATTTAATGATAATATTTTTCTCAAATTACTCGTAGATCACAAAAAAACATGAGTAGCAGCTAAAGCCTTGCACCCATTTTAATAGCACGCCTGTGAAGTCAAAATTTTGCGTCAAAATCCTGAACTTATTAAATCCTCACCCCTTATTATCATTATGCACTTAACCGCCTCTCTGTGAGAATAGTTGTCGCCTCTAAAATTAACTTTAGAGGAAAGAAAAATGAGTCAAAATACACCGAAGGCTTTAAAGTACAATCGGTAGAAAAAGCCCTTAACCGATCATCTGAAATATCACAAATAGAGATGGCAAACACGTTGGGAATTAGTTTATCGACCTTGCAACGATGGATTACCCAATTTAAGAATCCTTATCTGGAAAGAAGTTCACTACCACACAAGCAGCTTAGAAAAATGACTGTAAGGAAAAGTGTTGATACATCAGTATATGGTTTTCTAGTCCCAAGTGCCTGATGAAAGAATTCGTCATTGCGTACATTATTAATGGCTTCAAAATCATTTGTTCCTTGTGTTATCAGTCCCAAATAAGTTTTTACTAGATCACTCGTGGGCGTACCATGGTGCCTAGGCAATGCTTTAATTACCTCGGTCAACGAAGTGAATCGGGCAATAGTCATGCCAATAAGCGATGCACCGGCATGTGAAGTAATTTCTTTATCGGATTTTCTAATCGAAATGCGCGCAGGGGATTTTTCTGTAGTAATGACTGTAACTCATCGTTTTGGTGAGTTTATTTTGCCCTGTAAAAGGCATACAATATATTTAATTACAACTGTTTATAGTGTAATTTTAAGTTTCGGATTCAGGTGGATATTAAAAAATAAAATAAATTATATGAATTAATAATTTACTGGCGTCCCGAGAGGGAGTCGAACCCCCGGCCTGCCCCTTAGGAGGGGGCCGCTCTATCCGGCTGAGCTATCGGGACATTAATTTAATTGTAACATAACGACTATCTATTTATCTTTTACGTTTTCTGATTTCTTCTCTTTCTAAGGCTACGACTATATGTTCGATTTTGATTTGACTTTTAGATGAAATGTTTGAAAAGTAGCCTCCAATTTGCGACCTACTGGTTCCTTGCTTATTGGTTTTTACAAAACGTACTGTCATATCAAAATTCACGGTGGAATCTTCTAATATGATCTGGCAATTATGTATTGAATCACCTCTTTGAATCCTAAGTCTTTTATCAAGTGTGGCAATTCCAATACCTGTTCGGGATAAGTCAAAGATATATCCGCCTACAGATGCTTGGGTTCGGGTTGCAATACCAGAAAAAGGAATATTTAATGAATTTATGGGGACGCGTAATGACGATCTTCGTTGGGGATAATATATTCGAGGTGGTATCGCTGCTTTATAGTAGGCAATACCTCGAGATGAACCGACTTTTATATCAGTCAGTTTAAAAGATAGACCAATTCCATTAAACAGGGTTGAAAGCTTTAATCTGCCTTTATTGATTAGAAATTCATTACCGTATTCTGGAATTAATTCGTCAAGAATAATTTGTTTGTTTTCTAATTGAACATCTAAAATTGAAGAGCTAAATTCTTCTGTTGTTCCTTCAAAATTTATCGTACATAAAGGAGATGCATCTTCAATGTCTTTGAGGAGCTTAAAAATTCTATCAGAGTCTGTTAAAAAATTCGGATTGTTTAGGCTGAAGTCTTCTAGGTCATCAATATCGGGTTCGGAAACCGTTTTTTTTCTAAAAATGTTTTTTAATACCCTTAACATAACTTACGTTACCTATAAGAATGGCTTTTTTGGGTTGCTGATGAATATACTTTACAGGGTAACAGTTGTGGATTTCTAGCTGTCGGTTTTGCCTTGAGTGAGTTGCTAAAACAGTTGCATAGCCTGTTATGTAACTGTTTTAACACTTTTCTATCAATAAAACCAACTCGCTATATAATCCCCAGCCGTGACCGTACAAAGTATATGTTGAAATAAAATTTACAACATGAGGGTATTATAATTGGCCTCGGTTACTTTTGAGAAGACTAAAAAATAAATACTCTATATTTAAAGGTATTTTTTTGCGCTTTGATATTGGAATTCATTATTCATGAATTAAAAAGGTTAACCAAGGCTATATAACTTTTTAATCTATTCAACGTGCTAAAAAATAATTGATAGACTCTGGGCTGGTGGAGCCAGTAGCATAGTGAAGTATATACTATAAGTAAAGTTTAAACAGAAACTAACGAGTGAGAAAATCGTTCGCTTTGCGTGGAACCATCTGGCCCATAAGTAGTAAGGCGTTGGGATTTACCTTTCAAGATGTGTAAGGCGCGTTGAGTGTGTTGGGATAATAAATTGATACAAGCACCATTTTTTTCATTAAGTGTTCGGCACTGTCTGGAAATAGAGATGATTTCATTCCAATACCCATTGCTGATAGTGGTGTTTAGATTAGCTTTTTCAGCTTTTTGAAAATAGTCGGCAATACCGACAGGTGTTAGTTGCAATTTTTCAGTGGCTAAAACCTGTGAGATTTGTTTTGTAAACTGTTCTAGCTGAAAAACTATTTCTTTTTTATTAACTGCAATGGTTGATATGGTGTTCGAATGCGCTCTGTTTTTTAAACTTTCAGCTTCATTTGATAACAAATCCAGTAAATTTAAATTTAGATTTAAACCATTTTGAAAAAGTTTTTCAATAATTGGAAATGTTTTATTGATCATAATATTACCTACTGTCTAAAGTTTGACTCAGTTCAAATTGTATTAATTTATCAGCTATTTGTTCCGCATTAATTGGATAGGTTCCTGCTTCTAATTCTTTTTTTACCGCATTAATACGTTCTTTATTAAGGAGTTGAGATGTATCAGAGGATTCGAATGCGTTAATTATATTTTTAGTTGTGGCCGTAATTTCAACACTATCTGTTGGTGTTTTGACAGTTTGCTGATCAGGACTTATTGTCTTTTGGTTTTTTGCTGGCAAAGTAGTAGTGCTATCTATTTTTGTATTCAAAGGCTGGATAGTCATGATAATTCTCTATTTATTCTAATCTGTAGCTATTAGCGGCTGATTGTTATATTTCTTTAGTTATGTATTCAAGCACAGTAATATTAACATTATACTTATCTTTTTTATTCTATTAGAGGTTGTCTTAGCTATGCGCCTATTTCTACACGACTAAAGACAAACAAAAATTCTGCCCAATATTGGTAGTTTATTTACTGCGAGTTACCTAACCAACACTCACCATTAATCAATGAGTTGTTGGGTTACGTTTTTTCGCTACGCTAAAAAATCTAACCCAACCCAACTTACATTGTTAAGGTATTGTTCATTTAGTTATTCTTCCTTAAGAAGCGAGGATTTAATAAGTTCCGAATTTTGACTTGTCTTTTTGTCCGTCTTCTACGTCTCGGTAATTGCTTCTGCTCTAGTGCATTACTCTACCTATACACATCCATGTGTTAGTTTAAGACGAACAAAAATCTTGCGTCAAACTTTCGGAACTTATTAAATCCCCACTCCTAAAGTAAGTAGTATTAGGCTTCTATTCTAGTGATTTTTTTCCATCTACACACCGCATACCTATATTCATATAGCTAAAAATCTACAATAACAATCCTCATCATATTACTGACCTTTTGGTTTGAGTTTAATATTGAAATTTGTTCTGACATAGTGAGAGTGCTATAGCATACTATGCAATCAAGTGACTTAAATATTAAAACATAACTGCTACCAGCCTAGGTTGTATTACCGTTGCCCGCACAATTTGTTTTGATTTAATATTTTTGACTCTTATATTTTGTCCTTTAATACCATCCATCAGCGCGATTCCTGTCATACTGATATTTAAATTTTTACTACTGACTTTTATGACTACTTTTTCCCCTCTTTTTATTAGCTTTGGTTGGCTAAAATTTGATTGGGTAATGACTGCGCCTAAACGTAGATTTCTTGTGGCTTGTTGATTAATAATAGTCTGTGGGTCAACTATAAAACCGGATCGTAGGGTGGATATATCTCGGTTTTCAAATTGAATAAACTTTTCGTCAAAAATTTCTCCTCTACGTATTGGTTGTGTCAGTACAATAACTTTCTTGAAAATTTTTAATAGGGCTGAGGTATAGATTGTCCATTTTTTTAAATCATTACATTTGACTCCCAGCGTATTTCTACCTGGTTTTATTGAATGACCATGTGAAAAAACTTCTAAAGGTGTAGAGCACTGAGGAAGTTGTATGCGACTATCCAGATTTCCCAGTTTTATTTCATATTCTGTTTCAGCAGAAAATCCGGAGACAATAAATTGACGTACAGCCGTTTTTATTGATTGACTTGATTGAAGTGGTACGGCAAAACTTTGCTGCATACAACTTATTAATAATAGTATTGGGCAGAGTGTTTTAATTTTTTTCATCGAATTTCGCCAATTTTACGTCGTATTTTACTGATTAACTGTTTATGCAATATTACTAGCATAAAAAATGCCAATATTTTCTCAAGTAAAATTCAGGAAAGCCGTTATACTTAATCAAGAAGTTTTTAAGGGGGGATTATGGCAGGTATTCTTGAAGGTGTTGACCAGAGAACAAAGCTAGCGGGGCATAATAGGTTTGAGTTACTGTTGTTTAGATTAATTACTCGCCAACGGTTTGGCATTAATGTTTTTAAAGTACAAGAAGTCATTCAATGTCCAGAGTTAACTCAAATCCCAAAATCTCATTCTGTCATTTGCGGCGTTGCCCATCTTCGTGGCAGAACTATTCCGGTTTTAGATCTTTCTATGGCAATTGGAATGCCTGCAATTTCACAAGATTCTGGGTGTTATGTAATCGTAACTGAGTATAATCGCGCTATTCAAGGTTTTTTAGTCGGTTCGGTTGACAGAATTATTAATATTGGTTGGGATCAAGTTAAGGCACCTCCCGGAGGTGCAGGGAAAGAAGGATACTTAACTGCTGTGACTCAAGTAGGTGATGATTTAATTGAAGTAATTGATGTTGAAAAAGTCATGAAAGAGGTGATGGGAGGCAAGGATAGTGCTTCTGAGGAATCAATTGATAGAAAAGTTAAAGGTGATAATGTACATATATTAATTGTTGATGATTCATCAGTAGCTAGAAATCAAGTAAAAAGGGTCTGTACACAGGCAGGTATTAAAGTTACTTTGTTAAAGGATGGCCTGGAAGCATGGGAGCATTTATCGAAATTAGTTGAAGATGGAATAAATATTTGTGAACAATATGCTCTTATAATCTCTGATGTTGAAATGCCAAGAATGGATGGTTATACCTTGGCAAAAAAAATTAAAGGTTCAGCAGAAATGCGAGATATATACTTGATCCTTCATACATCATTAAGCGGAGTTTTTAATACGAACATGGTTCAAAAGGTTGGAGCTGATAAGTTTCTGGCAAAATTTAACCCTGATTCATTAATAACAGCTGTACAGGATGTGTTAAGAGAGCAACAAGCAAAAAATAAGGAATAGACACTTTTGAGGCTTCAGCAAAAAATATTTCCATTCCAGGTAGAATATTTATTTTAGCTTAGCAGTGAGGACTTAATTATAACCGAAAGTTTGGTGCAGGATTCTATGAGTAGAATAATGTAGGAGTAATTCGAGGAGCAAATATCATTGCATAGCAAGTTATTAAGCTGTGGCTACGATTTGAATAAGCATATACTTCGCGCGGTCACGGTTGCGGAATTGTTAGCGAGTTGGTTTTTGTCGATAGCAAGGCGCTGAAACGGGCGCATAGCAAGCTACGCAACTGTTTCAGCAACGCAGTCTATCGGCAAAAACCGACCGCTAGAAATCCGCAACCGTGACCGTGCGAAGTATAAGTACCCAAGCATAATTAATTTAACATTTTACTTGTCTTTTTTTCCATCTTCAGCGTTGCATAAATAGTTACGTAGCTCGCTATGCGCCTATTTATACAACACTGAATATGAAAAAAAATCCTGCGTAAAATTAGTTAAATTAATTATACTTGGGTACTTAACACCCCTGCTTTAATAGATAACGCTATTGCCTGCAAATCCCTAAAGCTATTTACAAAGAAGAATATCTGACATGACCTTAGATGAATACAAGATTATTCGAGTTTTTCTAAACCAAACTTGCGGTATAGTATTGGGTGAAAATAAGCAATATCTAGTCAATAGCAGGTTATCGGGTCTACTGGTGAAATTTAATTTTTCGTCGTTTTCAGAGCTAGTAGTGGCTATTCAAATGGATAGTTCCAAAAGTCTAAAAGTTAAAACTGCGGTTATTGATGCGATGACCACAAACGAAACCTTTTGGTTTCGAGATGATTTGCAGTTTATAGAATTAAAAGAAAAAATTTTCCCTGAGCTTTTAGAAAAAAAAAGGGGAACCATTAAAATCTGGTCTGCTGCCTGTTCATCTGGTCAAGAACCCTATTCTATTAGTATGTGTGCTGAAGATACTTTTAAGCAAATAGGTAAAAAACGGGATTTAGAGATTATTGGAACTGACATCTCCGAGACTATTTTAATGGAGGCAAAATCAGCTACTTATACTGATATGAGTTTGTCTAGAGGCTTGGATACTTTTACAAAGAAACGTTTTTTTCAGAAAACCCATGCAGGTTATAAGTTAAATACAGAAATTACAGATAAAGTCAGGTTTCAACAATTTAATTTGTTAAAGCCGTTTACTGTTCTTGGACGATTTAATGTGATATTTTGCAGGAATGTACTAATCTATTTTTCAGATTCATGTAAACGAGATATTCTAACAAGAATGATGGATTCTCTGGAAGTCGGGGGCGTTCTATTCCTGAGTAGCACAGAATCAATGCCTCTAAATATGGAGAAATTCGAAAAGCAGAGAAATGGAAGGATTCAGTACTTCAAAAAAATTGTTTGATGCATTTAATTAATTAGAAACAGCCTTTAAATGCGATAAAAAACACGATACAGCCAATCTATTTAGATCAATATACTTCGCGTGGTCACGGTTGCGGATTTCTAGCGGTCGGTTTTTGCCGATAGACTGCGTTGCTGAAACAGTTGCGTAGCTTGCTATGCGCCCGTTTCAGCGCCTTGCTACCGACAAAAACCAACTTGCTAATAATTCCGCAACCGTGACCGCGCGAAGTATATTTTAGCAACCTTGAGATGATTTGAAACTTTACAACAGAAGTATAAAGACTAGAGAATATGGAGATCTTATTTATTTCGTTGCAACTTTTCCAAATCCTCTATTTCGGGCTTTTTGTTTTCTGGAGGTTTTTTTAGCTGCCTTGCGTTCTTGGATAATGGCAAGCTCAATTAATTCTTTTTCTACCATTTCAGGTGTTTCCAAAGATAATTTACCGATAGCACCAGAACGAAATTCTGAAAGTAGAATTTTAGATGTTTTATCAAAATCAACACGCTTTCCATGCCTCAAACATCCCCGTTTTATGCCGATCATTTCCATAAAGTCAGATTCGTTATCGGGTAGATCTGTCAGCTGAAAACGAGCCTTCAGCTGTTCAGGATAAACTTGTAATAAATACTCTGCAACAAAAAAAGCAACATCATCATAAACTATCGCAGTATCTTTAATTGCTCCCGTTGCAGCCAATCTGTATCCACTATTCTGGTTTTCTACATTGGGCCAAAGAATGCCTGGCGTGTCAGATAAAATGACATTATCCTTCAGTTTTATTCGTTGCTGGCGTTTGGTTACGGCTGGCTCATTCCCTGTTTTAGCAATGATTCGGTCTGCAAGAATATTAATGATGGTTGATTTTCCTACATTAGGAATACCCATAATCATGGTTTTAATGGGTTTATCATTGCTTCCCTTTTCGGGAATCATCTTTTTACATAATTGATGAATCTGTTTAATTCTGTCTGGCTGCAATGAGGTAACCGTTAATGTTTTAACACCTTGTTCTTTTTCCAGATAATTTTGCCACAGTTGTGTGACTTTTAAGTCAGCTAGATCATTTTTGTTGAGTACTTTAATACAAGGTTTATCACCTCTTAATAGAGACAGCATGGGGTTTTGACTACTAAAAGGAATACGAGCATCCAATACTTCAATAATTAAATCTATTTGGGGTAATGCCTGTTTGATTTCTTTACTGGCTTTATGCATATGGCCAGGGTACCACTGGATTTGCATGATGAAGGTCTATTGCTGAAAATTTAAAATTTTAGATTAAGGGAGCTGGAAAAAAAGACCAGCAAGAATGGATGATTTTTTTTTCATCTCCCTAAAGCGCGAGGATTAAATAATATCTGAATCTTGCGTCAAACTTTCGGAAATTATTAAGTCCTCACTCCTAATGGTTACTCAAGTTCTTTGAGTTGTTGTAATACTTCTTCAATATGGATTTTTACTTTAACTTTACGCCATTCCTGAATTAGTACGCCTTCCTCATTAATTAAAAAAGTACTGCGTTCTATGCCACGAACTTGTTTTCCATACATGTTTTTCATTTTGATGGTATCAAATAGCTGACAAAGTTTTTCTTCCTTGTCAGATAATAATTCAAAAGGAAATGCCTGTTTTGCTTTAAAACCGTCATGTACCTTTACGCTATCTCTTGAAACGCCAAATATAACTGTGTTAAGTTGTTTGAACTGTTCAATATTATCTCTAAAATCTTTTCCTTCTTGCGTACAGCCTGAGGTGTTGTCTCGAGGGTAAAAATAAATAATTACTTTTTTACCCAGAAAATCAGAAAGTTTAAACGGAGTATCTCCTGTTGAATCTGCTTCAAAGTCAGGGATTTTATTACCTATGCTTATTTCAGTCATGTTATCTATTAACCGGTTCAATTATGGCATCAATATTTAAAGTATCGCAAAATTCTAAAAACTCTTCACGAAAGACTAGTATGCGCACTTCGGGAGGAAAAATCAGGATAAATTTAGTCGAAAATACGGGCGTTTTTATGTACGGTGCATGATAACTACTGGCGTATATTTCTTCAATACGTATATCATGCTCAAACAAAAAAGAGGTGATGCTGTCAATAATGTTAGGACGATCAAGAGACATGGTCTCTAAAGAATACGGAATACCTTCTCTGCTTTTATGAATCAGCTCCGGTCTCAATGTATGAATATTGATTTCCAGGCGTTTTTGTAGCAAATCCAGCGTGGATTCAAGTTTGGCAATGTGATTCCAGTTACCTGACACCAAAAGATAGGCTGCCGTTGTATGAGCAAGAAGTGATGACCTGAGTTCAACTACATTGCAGTTACAGCTAGAAACTGCGGCCAAAATATCTGTTATAAAATGAGTGGTATTGTTTCCTAAAGCTGAAATGGTCAATTGCATTGAGAAAATCCGAATTTTTTGAGCAGTTTAGCATCAAAATCAATTAATAAATAATTATTTGTCTATACTTCGCGCGGTTGTGTTTGCGGAATTAATTGCCTGTTGATTTTTACTTATATGAATGTAAGTATGGGGCGTGAGCAGGAGCAGTTGCTTTGTCGGTAGCTATGCGCTGACACGAGCGGCACAACTGTTGCAGCATTGCTTTCTATCGGCTAAAATTTACCGCTAGAAATTCATAATAGTGACTGAGGAAGTATAGTTCTTATAGTATCCGTCATAGGGTACAGAGTGAAATTGATAGAATTTTGGTAGGGTGGGCAGTCTTTTTTGCCCACCGTAGCGTACTCCAATATTAGTGGGCAAAAAAACTGCCCACCCTTGAACTTTTCAAATTCCCTGTGATTTTTAGTGGATAGTTCTTATACAAGTTTCAAATACTTCGCGCGGTTAAGATTGTGTGACTTATATTGCGTTGCACTAGGAGGCTGTCCGAGAACTAACATCTTACTGAGTTGACACACAACATATAGTGTTTAAATTAAATTTTAACACTATATGTTGTGCTGGTTTTTTAAAGAATGCTGTTCTCGGACAGCCTCCTAGAGTGTTTTTGTGCAAATGATATTTCTAAATCAAGAAAATCACTATTCAGCCGATTAATTATGGGAGTCGGTAGCAGAATAAATACTTGTAGCAGGCAAGTTTTTATTAAAAAAATTTAACAATTTAGGAATTGGAAATGTATAAGTTATTTCCCCTTTCTATTCCAGGTTCCCCGTATTTTTGGAGCAAAAATGGCAGATTCTATTAATAATGATAATGATGCTTCTATTGATTTTGCAGATGATTTGGATGCAATGCTAAATGATTTGGATATTTCAGATGATGTACAAGATGAATTAATTGATGATGAAGATGCAATTGATCAATTAATAATGAAAGATGTTTTGGATGTTGCGGAAGAAGAAATTACAGAGGAACTGGAAAATGAAGTAGAAGTGAAAAATGAAGTAGATGCAACATTAGATTCCAGCATAGAAAGGGCAATAAATCAACAGGATGAAGATGAAAAAAAAGCTGCTGAAAATACGAATGAGTTTGCTGAAGATAAAATATTAGACTCAGTTAGTGATGAACCGACAATTGAAGTCGATGTATTTGCTGAAATAGATGAATTTACGGAAGAAGATAATAGTCCAGCTACAATCCAAGAAGAATCAAGTGGAGAAGAATTAAATGAAAATGTTGAAATAACAGATGGCAGTGTTGATGATGAGCCTGAACCAGAAGAATCCTTTGACTCAATTTTAAATGAAGATTTTGATATTTCCTCAGAAGATGACGGTTTTTCTGAGGATGAGGAAGAGCAGAAAGATGAATTTGTTGAAGAAATTGTTGAAAATGAAATTGTCCCAGAAATGGTTGATTCGATTGAAACAAAATCGACTGCTCCAAATTCCAGCCAAGTTGAATCCTCAGCTAGTCTGGAAAAAATAAATAGTGCTATTGAAGCGTTTTCTACTCAGATAGACCAATTAAGAACTGAAAATGAAACACTGAAAACCAATCTTGAAGAATTAGTTACTTCGTCTGAAAAAACAGATAAAGCAGATACGACAAGTGAAGACATTGAAGATCTACAAAAACAACAGCGGAAATTAAGAAAAACAGTACTGGAAAATCAAAGTAAAACACCTCTAGTCGTTTATATTGTTATGGGCGTAGCAATTTTTGCTGTATTAGTGAGTTTAACAGTGGTGTTTATGAATTTAGGCACACAGACAGAGGTTGATGATGTAACGGAACTTGCCTATACACTCGAAGAAGAAATAGAAATGTTAACGACTAATGATATTAGTGGTGAGCTTAAAAAAACAAATCAATTGATTCAGACTTTATTAGAAAAAAACCTTAGTCTTACTATTAAGTTAGATAATTTAAATAAAGTGGTTGAATCTAATCCATTAAAAACGCTAGTAGATGATTTAGTCAGTCAAAATGATCATGCTCAGCTGGCAATAGAACAGTTATTGGCTAAAGTTGATAGATTAGAGAAAGGACGATATTCTTCTGCTCCAATCAAAAAACAGAAAAAAATTATCAAGGTGGTATGGGTCGTAAATTTAGTTTCCTTTAAACAGGAATGGTATGCAAAAAGAAAAGCGGCTGAATTTGAAAAGAAGGGTGTTCCAACGGATGTAACTCAGGTTAAGGTTAATGGTCAAAATTGGTTTCGTTTAAGCGTTAAAGGCTTTAAAAGTAAATACGAAGCAGCGGCTTATGCGGTTAAAGTTAAAAAGACTTTAAATTTGAGCTCGGTATGGGTAACCAAAGGGTAGCTTGGTTTTTACCGATTAATTTTCGGTGGATATTGATCCCATGTAAGGGGGCTAAATAAAGCAATTCTTGCAAATTTGTTAATATTTTTGGCATGCTTTTTTAAACAAGAGATTGGAGTGAGAACATGTTTTTCCCAGACATCAACAGTAAATCGCACATCCTCAACACTAAATTAATAGCGGTAATTTAATTGTTACTGTTTTTGGAATGCTAAAACATGTTTTAGCATTCCAAAATTAGGTTTTAGCAGTTATTTTAGCTATAAATTGATTTACGTACACTCCAACAAAATGCTACTCGCAATTTCTCAAATCTTCCCATCCATCAGACTGTTGTTTCTAAAAAAATGGTAAATTCATGGCAAATATTCTAATAGTGGATGACGAACCTTCGATTATTGATATTATTTCGTTTGCTTTAGAAGCTGAAGGGTTTTTAACAACCTCTTTTGCAACCGGAGACGATGCGCTAAATGAGCTTGAAATCACTCAATATGATTTAATTATTCTAGATATAGGTTTACCAGATATCAATGGATTTGAACTGGCTAAACAAATTCGACATTTCTCTCAAATACCGATTATTTTTCTAACAGCTCGATCTAATGAAATTGACAGAGTGGTAGGTCTGGAATTGGGTGCGGATGATTATGTGACTAAACCCTTTAGTCCGAGAGAATTAAGTGCCAGGGTTAAAGCTGTTTTACGTAGAACCGCAAATAATAATTTACCGAATAACACTTCATTAGAGCCCCCTTTGTTTTTCGAAATAGATGAAGAAAAAATGCAAATTAGTTACCACAATTCAATCATAGAATTATCAAGAACCGAATATCGCTTATTAAGACTTTTAGTCAAATCACCGGGACGGGTTTATAGTCGGGATCAATTGATGAGTCATGCCTGGGAACATTCAGGGATTAGTCTGGATCGGACGGTGGACACACATATCAAGACTATCAGGAAAAAATTAAAAGCTATTTTCTCCAGACAGGATCCCATTGTTACACATCGGGGCATCGGTTATTCGCTTAGAGAAAATTAATGAGTATCCGACGGCGTATTTTTCTCGGCATCATTTTACTTTTTAGCATTGGTTTTTATTTTCTGATAGATCGTATTGTTGATGAAATATCCATGCGATATCGTGAATCAACTGAGGAACCTTTGGTGGATGCTTCACGCGTATTGGCAGCCATTGCTTCTGCATCAACAGTGGCTGGGAAAATCAATATTGCGCTGTTTAGAGGGGGATTCAATGAAGTGCATACACAGATTTTTTCTGCACAAATATTCGGATTACTCAAAAATCATGTTGATCTACATGTTTATATTACCGATCGTCTGGGTATAGTGATTTTTGATTCAAATTCAGCTGAAAATGAAGGACAAGATTTTTCCCAATGGCGAGATGTATACCTGACTTTACAGGGGAAATATGGGGCGCGTACCTCGCCTTTTGAAGGCGATGAAGAAATGAAAATGATCTATGTCGCCTCTCCCATACTTCTAAATCAAGATTTAATTGGCGTACTCTCAGTCGGCAAGCCAACACATAGTTCCAATCAATTTGCGCAGGCTGCACAACAAAAATTAATCGTTGGCGGAGCTATTGTCTGTCTTATATTTATTGTTATTGGTTTGCTGCTGGGTGTATGGGTAACCAGACCCATACAAGAACTAACTGATTATGCCAGAGCGGTTCGAGATGGAAAACGAGTCAAGAGACCTAATCTGGGATCTAGTGAAATGGAAGAGCTAGGAATTGCATTTGAACAAATGCGTGATGCACTGAATGGAAAGAATTATATCGAAAATTACGTGCAAACCTTGACCCATGAAATAAAAAGCCCACTATCCGCAATTCGAGGTGCAGCTGAATTGCTAGAAGATAATTTGGCTACCGCACAAAGATTAGTCTTTTTACAAAATATCCATTTAGAATCCGATAGAATTGGTCAAATAGTGGATAACTTATTATTACTTTCTTCTCTGGAATCTCGTAAATATATCAACTCACCTGAGCTAGTTTCTGTAGAGGAAATGATTGATGAAATTGATAAAACCTTGAAACCGCTTCTGTTGGTAAAAGAAATCAACTTACTGCTCAAAGGTGATAGATCGTACACAATTAAAGGTGATTCAAATTTAATTAGACTAGCTTTGATGAATGTTCTACAGAATGCAATTGATTTTAGTTTACAGAGATCCGCGATAGAGTTTTCTATATCCCATAATAATAAGGGCATAGAATTTCAAATACGAGATCATGGTTCAGGTATCCCAGACTATGCAGATAAACGTATTTTTGAACGCTTTTATTCCTTAAAACGTCCCGAAACTGGCCGAAAAAGTTCTGGTTTGGGTCTAAGTTTAGTTTGGGAAATAATATTATTACATCAGGGCGAAGTCACTCTAAAAAATCATCCACAGGGAGGAGCAGTGGCCAGATTGTTTTTTCCTACTTCACACTAATTTCACTTCGAATTCACAAACGCTTCAAACTTTCTTCATTCTCATTATTTAGAATCTTCACTACGATACCAATCATCGTCCAGAATCTAATAAATTGAGGAATTAACAATGAAGATTATTTCTAAGAAAACCAGTCAATTGTTCGGAGTAGTTGCATTATTGCTGTTTCAGGTAACAGTCATAGCAAGTCCCAATGACAAAACCTTATCCCCTTATTTTAAAATCATAGGCGAAAATAATGCAGAACTAGAAAGTTTGTCGTTATTGGAAACATCCTCAGAAGTTGAAATTGTCGGTGTGATTGCAGATGTCAAGATAAGACAGGTTTATCGCAATCGAGGAGAGTCTCCGATTGAAGCTATCTATGTATTTCCAGGTTCCACTAAAGCAGCTGTTTATGGAATGAAAATGACCATTGGAGAACGGGTTGTTGTAGCCAAAATTAAAGAACGTCAAGCTGCAAAAAAACTCTACATCCAAGCAAAAAAACAGGGAAAACGTGTTTCATTACTGGAACAGCATCGACCTAACGTATTTCAAATGAACCTTGCCAATATAATGCCGGGTGATCGAATCGTTGTAGAATTATCCTATACGGAGCTTATCATACCCGAACAAGGTGTCTACGAATTTGTCTACCCGGCAGTAGTTGGGCCTCGGTACAGTGAAATACCGGAACAAGACACATCTGATACTGAAAGCTGGGTAGTAAACCCTTATTTACATGCCTCTAAAAAGCCAACATATGCATTTGATATTAATGTCTCTATTGCAGCCGGAATTCCCATTCAGGCCGTTACTTCACCAACCCATAAAATAGCAGTAAATTACGATCAACAGGGAAAAGCTAATATACATCTTCTAGCAAGTGAAGCAAAGACAGGAGATCGAGATTATATTCTTCGTTATCAATTACGTGGCAAACAGATAGAAACAGGCCTGTTATTACATAAAGGAGAAAAGGAAAACTTTTTTCTATTAATGACTCAACCACCAAAACGAATTGCAACAAAAAGCATTCCACCTCGGGAATATATATTTGTAGTGGATGTTTCAGGTTCAATGCATGGCTTCCCTTTAAATATCAGCAAAAAACTGATGGTAGAACTACTTTCAAATCTACGAACCATCGACTCCTTTAATATTCTGTTTTTTTCTGGTGGTTCCTCGGTACTTGCAGAAGCATCTTTACCGGTTACCAAAGAGAATATAGAAAAAGCCATTAATATGATGGAACGCCAACGTGGAGGCGGTGGAACACGTCTGCTTCCTGCGCTAAAAAGAGCCATGAATTTACCAGCCGAAGAAAGCACATCACGCAGTTTTGTGGTGATAACGGATGGATATGTTTCTGTTGAAAAGGAAGCCTTCGAATATATAAAAGATAATTTAAATCGAGCAAATTTCTTCGCTTTTGGTATTGGATCCAGTGTCAATCGATTTTTAATTAAAGGTTTGGCTCGTGCAGGACAAGGTGAACCTTTTGTTATCACATCATCCGATCATGCTGTACAAACCGCTCAACGTTTTCGTCAGTATATTGAAACACCGGTTTTAACTGGGATCAACATTGAATTCGAAGATTTCGAAGATTTCGAAGATTTCGAAGTTTACGATGTGGAACCCCCAAAAACACCTGATTTATTTGCGGAAAGACCTTTGATTGTATTTGGAAAATGGCGAGGTGTAGCCAAGGGAAAAATCCAGATTAACGGTTATCAAGGCGAATCTAATTACTCTAATTCAATTGATTTAAGTACTCTGGAAAGTACCGATTCTAATCAGGCAATACGCTATCTATGGGCAAGACATCGTATCGCAGAATTGGGTGATTACAATAAATACGCTTCTAATTCAAAACGTAAAGCTGAAATAACCCAGTTGGGGCTTACCTATAATTTACTGACAGCACACACCTCTTTTATTGCTGTAGACGAAGTCAAAGTTAATCCTCAAGGTAAAAGCCATAAACTAAAACAGCCTTTGCCATTACCGAAAGGTGTTTCCAATCTAGCTGTCGGCGGAATTGTTGCTACAGCACCTGAGCCTGGTGTAATGAGTCTATTAATAATTGGCATGCTGATTTTTTTTATCAGCTTGATAAAAAATAGACAACGTTTCTCAATGCTTATCACTAATAACTAAGAAAAACTGATCTAAGAAAAAATCAATCGTAGGGTGGATTAGTTTTTTGAGCGTAGCGAAAAAACGTAATCCACCATTTTTGAATTATCTAGTAATTACCGTAGTACTCACTCACTAAGATCTTAATTTTCATTTAGTTAAGGAGTTTCAATCATAAATTGTATCCCGTAGGTTGTGGGTGACGATAGGAACCCCAAAATTATTATTTATGTAAACCTCATTGTTGGGGTTCCTATCGTCACCCACAATCTACCAGAGGTTTAACTAAATGAACGAGACCGTGAGAACTAGACTATCCATCAAAATATCTAAACTAAAATGGAATCATTATGTTATTAACTAAAACATTTATAATTTTGCAATGTGTTGCATTCTGGCCAGTTTGGCAATGGTATGTCGAACGAATGTTAGACGGATCAGATGAGCCGTGGGGGATTTTTTCTCTTATCAGCGTATTGACAATAGTTACCATTAGAAAAACCTGGAAAGTTCTTCCTGCATCCACTATTTTCATCTGCTGCATAATAATAACCTTATATACCGTTAGTTATGGTCAAATACCTGCCTTATTCAGAGGCGTTCTGGCGATGATTTCACTGGCAGTTTTGATTAGTGCGATTAGCTTTGGTCGAACGGTTCAGGCGGGTATCTTAGGCTTGATGTTGCTGTCATTACCGTTGATTGCATCGCTACAATTTTATGGAGGATATCCGATTAGATTCATCACAACCTTCGTATCATCGCATCTGGTTAGTTTATTAGGCTATGAAGTTCATCCACAAGGAACACTGCTCTATTGGGCAGGCGAAGTAATTGCTGTAGATGCACCTTGTGCAGGAATTAAAATGATGTGGACAGGGCTTTTTTTGAATTTCACATTGGCAACCTATCGAAATCTAGGTTTTTTCAGTACTTGGTTCAGTACAAGTTTCACGCTATTTATCGTTTTTATTGGCAACATACTACGTACAACATTATTGTTTTTTACGGAAAGTGGCATTATAAATGCACCAGATATTGCTCATCAAGGTATAGGTATTTTTGTCTTTGCTTTGATTGCGATGACGATTATCAGTTTTCACCAATACAAAAGGAAAGCCATGACATGCGCTTAATTATTATCGTCATCATATTACATATTTGCGCGAGTTTGATTCCGTTTGTACAGAATACAAGCAATCATAAAAACACCCAATTGTCTTTTCAAGGCTGGCCTAGCGAATTTGAAGGGCGTTCTCTAACTCAAATACAATTAACAGAAAAAGAACGAGGATTTAATCAAGATTTTCCAGGAAATATTGGGCGCTTTACCGATGGTTCAAGAGACATAATTATTCGCTATGTGGAACGCCCTTCAAGAAAAGTACATCCCTCAGTTGACTGCTTACGTGGATCAGGATTTGAGGTGAAACCTCAGCCAATCAGTCGAGATCAATCTGGTCAGCTATGGGGCTGTGTTTTGGCACAACGTAACGGAAAAACCTATAAAGTCTGTGAACGTATTTACGATCAATCTGGAAATAGCTGGTATGACGTGTCCTCCTGGTTTTGGTCGGTTATTTTGCAGAATAAACCAGGTCCTTGGTGGGTGATAACAGTTGCTGAGCAAGTGCAATAAATGATTGAGTTGGAACAACTCATTTACTTGATACTGTAGCATCAGGTAAGTGAGTTTTTATTAGTCGTCCTACATACAGAATTATAAGTATATCTAGGTTTTATACCACGCCATAAGCCAGCATAGCATCAGCAACTTTAATGAACCCTGCAATGTTCGATCCTTTCAAATAATTAACGTAATCGTCACTTTCTCGACCATATTCAGCGCAGCTATCGTGGATTTTTTTCATAATGTTACGTAATAATTTCTGTAGTTCTTCCTCTTCCCAGGTTATACGAGAACTGTTCTGACTCATTTCAAGACCGGAGACGGCAACGCCTCCCGCATTAGCTGCTTTACTAGGAGCAAACAGAATTCGTGCATCTTGAAATGCGCGAATACCAGCCAATTCAGTTGGCATGTTGGCACCTTCAGAAACACCAAAACAGCCGTTTTTAATCAGTGTGTTTGCTTCTTCAACAGAAATTTCGTTTTGGGTGGCACATGGAAAAGCTAGGTCGCAGGGTACGCCCCAGGGTCTTTTTCCTTCATGAAATTCTACGCCATATTCATCCGCATATTCAGAAATTCGACCTCGTTTATTGGTTTTTAAATCGACAATATAGGCTAATTTGTCTTCATCTATACCGTTGGGGTCATAGATAAAGCCAGAGGAGTCAGATAGAGTGACCACTTTAGCACCCAGTTGGGTGCATTTTTCTGTAGCATACTGAGCAACATTACCCGACCCAGAAATCAGGCAGGTTTTACCTTCTAAAGTATCATTCTTTAGTTTCAGCATTTCCTCCATCATGTAGACTGCGCCATAACCGGTAGCTTCTACTCTTATTGGGCTGCCACCAAATTCCATTCCTTTACCCGTCAAAATTCCGGTAAACTCATTGCTTAAACGTTTATGTTGACCAAATAAAAAACCAATTTCACGCGCACCAACACCAATATCACCAGCAGGAACATCTTTATTTGGGCCAATATGGCGAGAAAGTTCGGTCATGAAGGATTGACAAAAACGCATGACTTCATTGACTGATTTACCTTTTGGATTAAAGTCAGAACCACCTTTACCGCCCCCCATTGGTAAACCGGTCAGGCTGTTTTTAAAGGTTTGTTCAAAAGCCAGAAATTTTAGAATACTTAAGGAAACATTCGGGTGGAAACGGAGACCACCTTTATAAGGACCAATAGAGTTATTATGCTGAACTCGATAACCACGTTGCGTTCGAATATTACCTTTGTCATCTTCCCAGCAAACACGAAACATAATAACTCTGTCGGGTTCACACAAACGTTCCAACACTTGCATTTTCTGATAAACAGGTTTATCTTCGATATAAGGAATGATAGAGCTTGCAACTTCACGAACAGCTTGTTGAAATTCTAATTCCCCAGAATTTCGACGTATCAAACCTGCCATAAAGTTTTCGATTTTTTCTTGTGATTCTTGGTGTGTCATTAGCGTTCTCCAGATATAAGTAAAGCCTCAATTGTTTTTATTCTTCGCGCTATTAGTAAGGGATGGAAAACAATAACTTGCACATTCTCACTTGCTTTTTTGTCCGTCTTCGTTTGTGTAGCAACAGTTACGTAGCCTGCTATGCGCCTATTGCTACACAAACGAAGACAAACAAAAAATCTACGTGATGATGCACAACTTATTGTGCCTCATTCCAAAGCTGCGAAATTTATAGATTTACATGACATTCTTTTCTGTGACTAAAACTACCGTGTTAATTTACATAGTAGACGAGCGCATAGATTTGAACAAGGTATTATTAACTGGTTTGGTAATTATGTTATTACAGTTTAGAGTTGTAAATTTAAGACATCTGATAACTAGCAATGGATTACCCCAGTGTCTGTAATTTTATGCTACACTCGAATTATAAGTTTGTAATCATTAAAGTCTAACATTAAGGAAAATAGCAAGCACTATCCATCAGCAAGTCTATTGTTCCAACGCTCTGCATAGGAATACAGTCTGCGACTCTCTTGCATCATGGATGCTGATTGTCTTTTAATCAACTCTCAAAAAAGTTGATTAGTTCTTGCGAATTACCAAAGTAATGTTCCGATTCATAATCTCTATGGAGTAGTAAGGTTCAATAATTTCCGGATCCTGGCTCACTTTTTGATCTTACTGAAATGCAAATATAAACAACTTTAAGTACATGAATAAATATAAGTTGTTCATCTTTATTTACATTGCAGGTTAGCCATATTCGAAGTTATAAATTCTCATTCCTAGATTCGTGCATCTCTCTTAACCCAAAAAGAATAAAAGGATCGCAAATGAAAGCCAGTGACTTATTCGTAAAATGTCTAGAAAATGAAGGTGTTGAATATATTTTTGGTATTCCGGGTGAAGAAAACCTTGATTTCTTGGAATCATTAAAAGACTCACCTATTAAGTTAATCCTCACTCGCCACGAACAGCCCGCTGGGTTTATGGCGGCAACTATTGGTCGGTTAACGGGGCATCCCGGTGTTTGTTTATCAACTCTGGGGCCTGGTGCAACCAACTTTTTTACTCCAGCGGCCTATGCGCAATTAGGTGCGATGCCCATGTGCATGATTACCGGTCAAAAGCCTATTCATTCCAGTAAACAAGGGCATTTTCAAATTATTGATACGGTTGATATGATGAAACCAATCACTAAATTTACTAAACAAATAGTAAGGGGTGATAGAACGCCGTCAATCGTACGAGAAGCATTTAGAGTCGCCTGTGAAGAAAGGCCGGGAGCCGTCCATCTGGAATTACCCGAAGATGTTGCCGCCGAAACAACCAGTACTTTACCTATCCCCCATTCTCCGGTTCGTCGTGCTGACGCTAATGAAAAAGCCGTTGATAAAGCCATAGATTACATCGAAAAAGCTAAGCGCCCATTAATATTAATTGGTGCAGGTGCTAATCGTAAACGTATCGCAAAACATTTAATCCGATTAATTGAAAATACAGGAATTCCATTTTTTAATACCCAAATGGGTAAAGGCGTGGTTCCAGAAGATCATCCTTTATTTTTGGGTACGGCGGCCTTATCAGATAATGATTATTTACATTGCGCCATTCAACGATCCGATTTAATTATCAATATTGGTCATGACGTAGTTGAAAAACCACCTTTTTTTATGACACCCGATGGTTTTAGCGTCATTCATATCAATTTTGTTCCCTCAGAAACAGATGAGATTTATTTCCCACAACTGGATGTCGTAGGAGATATTGCCAATGCACTGTGGCAAATCTCTGAGCGTCTCACTCATTCTCCAGACTGGGATTTTTCTTACTTCATGAAAGTCAAACAACATGTTGATGAAAAACTGGCAGAAAATGCAGATGCTGATAATTTCCCTATCTATCCACAACGATTGGTTAGCGATGTACGTGCAGCTTTAGGTGCAGAAGATATTATTGCATTAGATAATGGCGTTTATAAAGTCTGGTTTGCGCGAAATTATCGCGCTTTAGCGAGCAATACCATTTTATTGGATAATGCTTTGGCAACCATGGGTGCAGGTTTCCCTTCTGCAATGGCTGCAAAAATGGTTTATCCCGATCGTAAAGTAGTGGCTATTTGTGGTGATGGTGGCTTTATGATGAATAGTCATGAAGTCGAAACAGCAGTGCGTCTGAAATTGGATATCACCGTGCTTATTTTAAATGACAGTGCCTACGGCATGATTAAATGGAAACAGGCGGGCATGGGATTTGCTGATTATGGTTTGGATTTTGGCAATCCGGATTTTGTTAAATATGCGGAAGCCTATGGTGCCAACGGACATAGGGTCACTGCAGTAGATGAACTTAAATCACTACTAATCAGTTGCACCACTACACCCGGCGTACATCTTATTGATTGTCCGGTGGATTATTCGGAAAATGCAAAAGTATTAACTCAGGAATTAATTGAAAAAGCCTGCATTATTTAACGGAGGCAAATGCAATGAACACAAATCAAACATCAGAAATTCCTCACTATCCTATCTATATAGGTGGGGAATTCAAGACCACAAAACAGACACTGGATATTATTAATTCTTATTCCAATCACTGTGTTTTCCAAACCTGTATGGGCTCACAAGCTGAATTTGAGCAGGCAGTGCAAGCGGCTTGCGATGTACAAATCACCATGCGAGAGTTACCTATTTATCAGCGTGTTGAAATTTTAAATCAAATTGCAGACCAGTTGCAGGAAAATATAAGCACAATTGCTCATATTATTTCATTAGAAGCATCAAAGCCTTTAAAAACTGCTATTTCTGAAGTTGAACGTTCTATACAGACTTTTATCATAGCCGCAGAGGAAGCTAAACGCTTGCCTGGCGAAGTGATGAGTATCGACTGGATTGAAGCAGGAGCCAATAAAGATGCAATCATTAAATACTTTCCCATTGGCGTTGTGGCAGGAATATCACCTTTTAATTTCCCCCTTAACCTGGTTTCACATAAAGTCGCACCTGCTATAGCAGCTGGTTGTCCTATTGTGCTTAAACCAGCATCGAAAACACCGATTGCAGCACTTTATCTTGCTCAGATTATTGATAAAACTAGTTTGCCTAAAGGTGCGTTTTCTGTCTTGCCCATGGATAGGAAAACCGGAAATCAGTTAGTGACTGACCAACGCTTTGATTTACTCAGTTTCACCGGATCACCCGATATCGGCTGGGAAATGAAAAAAAATTCAGGGAAGAAGAAAGTGGTATTGGAACTAGGCGGTAACGCAGGATTGGTTGTAGATGAAGATGCTAATATAGAACGCGCTGCTGCCAAAGCTGTTACAGGTGCTTTTTCATTTGCCGGACAAACTTGCATACATACACAGCGTATCTATGTTCATAATAATTGCTATGAATCCTTTATCGAACTATTTTTAGAGGGCTTATCTGCATTGGTTATTGGAGCACCGGAAGATCCTGATACTGATTTTACAGCCATGATTGATGAAAAAAATGCCTTACGGATTGAAAGTTGGGTCAATGAAGCGGTAGCAGCGGGTGCTAAACTCATTAGTGGCGGAACTAGAACAGGCAATATTTATGCCCCCACTGTATTAACCAATACCCGTCAAGATATGAAGGTCTGTAGTTTGGAAGCTTTTGCACCTATCGTAATTATCGAAAAATATTCCGATTTTAAACAAGCCATTCGAGCTATTAATAATTCAGATTTTGGCTTGCAAGCGGGAATATTTACTCATGACAATCGGAAAATACATTATGCCTTTCAAAACCTGCATGTAGGCGGTGTCATTATCAACGATGCACCAACATTCAGGGCAGATCATATGCCTTATGGCGGCGTAAAAGATTCAGGCTTAGGCAGAGAAGGTCCTAAATATGCTATTTTCGATATGATGGAGCCGAAAGTCCTGGTTTATGATCGTACAGAAAGTCTTTAATTGGTTCTTTTGAAAAATGAGTGGGTACTATATTATTGTGGTAAGCCTCTTTAAACTTGCGAGCAGTTTAACTAAATGTTTTATTCTTCTTCGGGTTAGTTAATATGCCTAGCAATTCAGTTGCTTGTTTTCTAATGGGAATCCAGCATGGTTGGTTCATTGCATTGATATTATCTATTTCTGTATTAGTAAATACAAGAAGTTCACCTGGAACTTTATCTTTAATTTTTTTCAAAAAATAGGTGATCGCTTCCTGCTTACTTTGGGGTAACTTGTTGCAAAATTTATTAGAGATAATTGATAATTCTGCCCCCTCGCAACATTATAGTAGCCTAATATTTGGCATTGAATTTCTGTTTTTTCCGACATTATTTCAAGCGCGTCTATAAACGATTTATACCAAAGTTCAAATTCATCTGAGTATGTTAATGAACTATCATATTTGTAGTTGCAGTCTATAAAAATCACAGTTTATAATTATAAAATAGTCTAATTTTTAGCCACACTTACTATCTCCACAATTCAAGCAAGTCATACAGCCATCCATTAATACCATGGCTTTGGTACTGCATTTAACACATAAAGTCGCTTTATCCGGAAAATTATTTTCTTCATTGTCTGATGTAGATTCATGTTTGGCATCAAATTCTTTGCGTTTTTCAGCTAGATATTGTTTTTGCGCTGAACTCATTTCATCGGGCACTATCATTCCGATATATTTCATATGCGATTCAATGGCATGACCAATTTCAGCCACTAAAGATGGCATGAACACACCGCCTTTTTTAAAATATCCCCCTCTAGGATCAAAAACGGCTTTCATTTCTTCTACCAGAAAACAAACGTCACCGCCTTTTCTAAATACAGCAGATATTACTCGTGTTAAAGCCAGAACCCATTGAAAATGTTCCATATTCTTTGAGTTGATAAAAACCTCATAGGGACGACGTTCTTCATGTTCAGTCCCCATATTTAAAACCATGTCGTTGATGGTTATATAGAGTGCATGTTCCGATTGTGGAGTTTTAATTTTGTAGGTTGAACCTAATAACACTTCTGGGCGCTCTACATTTTCATGCATGCTTTCCAGAGCGGGTTGGGTTTCTTGCTTTTCTTCAGGAACGGCTTTATCTTTTTCAGTGATGACTTTAAAGCCAATAATTTTTCTTGCAATTTTGTGTGTCATTAGAACTTCCCGTAATAACCTTCTTTAAGCGCATCAAATAGATTGGCTGCTGTATGCATTTCACCATCATATTCCACTTCTTCATTACCTTTCATTTCAACTACATGTCCATCATCCAGAGTAAATTGATAGGTTGTATTTGCCAGGTCTTCTTCCTTTACCAGAACGCCTTGAAAAACTTCAGGGTTAAATCGAAACGTAGTACAGCCTTTTAAACCTTTATCATAGGCATATTCATAAATAGACTTAAATTCTTCATAGGGAAAGTCAGTCGGTACATTCGCTGTTTTTGATATCGAAGAATCAATCCATTTTTGTGCAGCGGCTTGAACATCAACATGTTGTGTCGGTGTTATATCATCTGCTGAGATAAAATATTCTGGGAGTTGCTGTTGTGGGTCTTCTGAATAAGGCATGGCATCAGCATTGATCAGTTCTCTATAGGCTAATAATTCAAAAGAAAAGACATTCACTTTTTCTTTGGTTTTTTTGCCTTCACGAATAATGTTACGAGAATAATGATGTGCGAAACTGGGTTCTATACCGTTACTGGCATTATTTGCCAAAGATAAAGAAATGGTTCCAGTGGGTGCAATAGAGCTATGGTGAGTAAATCGTGCGCCTTGTTTAATTAAATTATCAATTAACTCAGGCTCTTCTTTCGCTAGTAGTTGCATGTAGCGACTGTATTTTGTATGTAGCACTTTACCAGCAATTTTATCCCCTGTTTTGTAACCATCTTTGATCATTTCTGGGCGTTTATGCAACATTTCGCCCGTTACAATAAATTCCTTTTCCATAATGGGAGCCGCACCTTTTTCCTTGGATAAGCTCAAAGCGGCTTTCCAGCCTTCTACGGCTAAAATCTGGGTAATTTTTTCGGTGATTTCCAGTGATTTGCTTTCGCCATATTTAACCCCGAGCATAGTTAATGTAGAGCCCAGACCTAAATAGCCCATACCATGTCGACGCTTTGAAACGATTTCATCACGCTGTTTTGAGAGGGGTAAGCCATTTAATTCAACTACATTGTCTAACATGCGAGTAAAAACATTGATGGTTTTTCGATAAACCTCCCAGTCAAAATAAGCGTCCTTAGTAAAAGCTTTTTCTACAAAACGGGTTAAGTTAATTGAGCCTAGAAGGCAGCTGCCGTATGGGGGCAACGGCTGCTCACCACATGGATTGGTCGCTCGGATATTTTCACAAAACCAGTTATTATTCATTTGATTCACTTTATCAATCAGAATGAAGCCAGGTTCTGCATAGTCATAGGTTGATGACATGATGATGTCCCACAAACGGCTTGCAGGTAAAGTTTTGCTGATTTTACAGGCAACTAGTCCTTTATCATTGGTAATATAACTGCTTTTATTAGGAATATCGCGCCAGGTTATTTGATCTTGATTATTTAAATCCAGCTTATCCATTTCTCGTTCTTTCTCAGTAATCGGAAAGGACAAAGCCCAGGGTTGATTGTTTTTAACCGCTTCAACAAATTCAGTGGTAATAAGCAAGGACAAATTAAACTGTCTCAAGCGGCCATCCTCACGTTTAGCTCTGATAAATTCAATTACATCAGGATGAGAAATATCGAAAGTTGCCATTTGTGCGCCACGTCTTCCGCCAGCTGAGGAGACGGTAAAACACATTTTGTCGTAGATATCCATAAAGGATAAGGGGCCTGAGGTATAGGCTCCTGCACCCGACACATAGGCATTTTTAGGTCTTAAGGTAGAAAATTCATAGCCAATTCCGCAACCTGCTTTTAAAGTAAGACCCGCTTCATGAACTTTATCCAGAATATCATCCATTGAATCTTCGATAAGTCCTGATACGGTGCAATTGATAGTTGAGGTTGCTGGTTTATGTTCCTGTGCTCCCGCATTTGAGATAATCCGTCCAGCAGGGATTACGCCTTGACGAAGTGCCCAGAGAAATTCTTTGTAATATTGTTCCTGTAATGCTAGACCTTTTTCTACACTGGCTAGGGCTTTGGCTACTCTTTTAAAGGTATCATCAATGGTTTTATCAATTGCTACACCTTCTTTGGTTTTTAATCGGTATTTTGAATCCCATATATCAAGAGAAGCACTTTGTAAGGGGATTTCTATAATTTTATCGGTAACAACGTGAAGTTGAGCGGTCATTGGCGGTTTCCTTTTCTCATATTGATGCTATCCATCGGGTGCTAAGAAAATCCGATAAACACATAATGTTGTGGTTTTTGATAAATTTTATCACAAGATATGGGTTTTGTTGAATGATTTGAGTTGGTTTTTTTATGATTCTAATTATTTCAATTGCTTAGATGATAGAGTAAAAAATCACACAAAAATGTTCCCCTAACTTTTTCAAAATGGACGGAAACAGAGTAAACCTAGACAAAAAATTCAATTAAGAATAAGCTGTTAATTACACAACATAGTTAACTCGGAAAGATGAATTAGATGCCATGATTTTTGTGTGCTAATGATCCGACAATTTAGGATTGATGGGGTGGTGTTGATTTAGAGCGGATTTCAGACCTCTACAATATTCATCAAACCAAAGTAGATGGAGTACTATACTTCGAACGGTCACAGTTGTGGATTTTCTAGCGGTCGGTTTTTGCCGATAGACTGCGTTGCTGAAACACACAAATACATTCTAGATTTTGCACGGAGAAATACTCTATGGCTAATAAAATTAGCTTATCCCAGTTCATGACTGAACATCAACGCAGTACGCCCAATTCAGAAGAAGATTTAACTTCTCTAATCAATGATATCGTCACAGCTTGTAAACAAATTTCACATTTAGTCAATCAAGGTGACTTGATAGGTACCTGGAGTAGTGCTGATTCTGAAAATGTTCAAGGCGAGGTGCAAAAACAGCTGGATATTATTAGTAATGAAACTATGTGCAATGCGCTGAAATGGACTGGACATCTTGCTGGTATGGTCTCAGAAGAAGAAGAGCAGCCTATAAAAATACCTGAACAATACCCAAAAGGTAAGTATCTGGCATTGTTTGATCCTTTGGATGGTTCTTCTAATATTGATGTCAATTTGACAGTCGGTACTATTTTTTCAATTCTCTATTGCAAACATGAAAAATCACCGACAGTTGAAGATTTTTTGCAAAAGGGTAGTCAACAAGTCTGTGCAGGATTTGTACTTTATGGGCCTTCTACTATGCTTGTTTTAACAACGGGGTATGGAGTTAATGGTTTTACACTGGATCAGGAAATTGGCGAGTTCTATCTTACCCATCCCAATATGATTATTCCAGAAGATACCCGTGAATTTGCCATTAATATGTCTAATCAACGATTCTGGGAGCCTCCCGTTCAACGCTATATTGCAGAATGCATTCAAGGGAATGACGGAGTACGAAAGAAAGATTTTAATATGCGCTGGATAGCATCTTTAGTGGCGGAGGTCTATAGAGTGTTAACGCGTGGTGGGTTATTTATGTACCCTTATGATTTACGCGAACCAGCAAAAGAAGGCCGATTACGCTTAATGTATGAAGCCAATCCTATCGGTTTTATTGTAGAGCAGGCGGGAGGACTGTGTTCTACTGGACATGAACGAATTCTTAATATTGAACCCAAAGGTATTCATCAACGAATTCCTGTTATTTTGGGGGCAAAAAATGAAGTTAATCGTATTGTTTCTTATTATAAAGAAACGCATGAATAGTTAATATTCCAAGGAGTTAAAATTATGCAAATAGATGTTTTCAATGGTGATGCCGATGGAATTTGTGCCTTAATTCAGTTGCGTCTGGCTCAACCTGCTAAATCGCAATTAGTCACAGGTGTAAAAAGAGATATCGAATTGTTGGATGAGGTTAAAGTCCAGCAGGGTGATCAGGTAACCGTTCTTGATGTGTCTTTTGAAAAGAACCGGCAATCAGTAGATAGAATTCTACAGCAAGGTGCAAAGGTTTTTTATGTGGATCACCATCAATCAGGTGATATTCCTGAGCATAAAAATTTACAAACCATTATTAACAGGGATGCCGATATCTGTACCAGTTTACTGATTAATGATTATTTAGAGGGTAAGTATAGAGAATGGGCGGTGACTGCCGCATTTGGGGATAATTTATTTGAAAGCGCGAAACAGGCTGCATTTCCGCTATCATTATCCGGAAACCAGTTACAGCAACTTAAAACATTAGGTATTTGTATTAATTACAATAGTTATGGGGCGAGCATAGCCGATTTACATTTTGCTCCTGATCTGCTCTACCAAAAACTACAAGCTTATGCCTCACCTTTTGATTTTATGAATGATAATCAGGAGGTTTATGAGAAATTATTGGCTGGGTATTCTGATGATATGGCCAGTGTTGAACAGATTAAGCCTGAATATCAAACCGAAAAAATAGCGGTCTATATTCTACCAGATGAAACCTGGGCCAGAAGAATAAGAGGCATTATTAGCAACGATCTGGCAAATAATAATCCAAATTGTGCACATGCCGTGATTAGCCTGAATAATTCAGAAAGTTATCAGGTCAGCGTACGTTCACCTTTAAACAATAAAATAGGCGCAGATGAATTATGTGCCTCTTTCCCAGGGGGTGGTGGAAGAAAAGCGGCGGCTGGAATTAATCAGTTAGCTGTAACAGAGTTACCTTCATTTATTTCGGCTTTTGAAGAAAAATATCAGTAATGTTTAAAGTTTAGGAATGAAAAATAATAAATTGTAGATTCCTTAGGAGTGGGGGTTTAATAAGTTCTGGAAGTTATTAAATCCTGACTCCTTAGTGGATGTTTGCATTTAAACAGCAATGAGATACCAAATAGGGTAGGGCGCGTATCGCCCTACATACACATTGATTGAATTTATTAGGCATAGAACGGATTGATATGCTTCAAACGGTCACGGATTTCTAACGGTCAGTTTTTGCCGATAGACTATGTTGCTAAAACAGTTGCATAGCTATGCGCCCGTTTCAGCGCCTTGCTATTGACAAAACCAACTCGCTAACAATTCCGCAATCACGCGATGTATATAAGCGTGTTAAATTAAGTTTTTCTATTTACAAGTCAGCATATATACTCTCCACAATAAAATATCTCCACTTGTTCATGTTACTCATTATAATCAGTAAGGCATTGAAATAGAATGTTTATTCACCTCAAATGAACAAAATACCTGACGCATAAATACTTTCCCTCGCTGCGGTTTCTACCCTTGGATACTTTTCAGATTGTCGACAATAACCAAGCTAATGAAAATTTCATTCATCGGTGTGAAAATTATCTGTGCTTATCGGTTAACTCACTGAATTTTAAATATTATGAACAAAAATCATAGCGCAACAATATCAAAAATAATTATGTTTAAACAAGTTTTCAGATTGGTAATATTAGTGCTTGCAGTTGGAACAATGAGGCTCAGTTATGCTGAAGATCCAATTCTTGCTGGAAGATATTATGAAAATGCAGTGGTTGAATATCGCAATAATAATGTTAAGGCTGCAATTATAGAATTAAAAAACGCGATTCAACAAAACCCTAATTATCTAACGGCCTACATTTTATTGGCCGAAGTGTATTTGAAAGATAAAAACCTAATTTTTGCCGAAAAGGAAATAGAACAAGCAGATAAATTAGGTGCTGATCCATCTTTGTTAATAAAGACGCGTGCGCAGTTATTTTTGTACCAATTAAAGTTTAGTAAGGTATTGGAGGATATTGATCCACAAAAATTTGCCTTTTATCTTCAGCCCGATCTGCATATTTTCCGTGGACATGCTTATTTACAACTTAATCAATTAGCTTATGCGTTGAATGAATACGCAGTTGCGGCAAGGTTGGATCCTCAGCGTATTGAACCAATAATAGGTCGTGCAAATGTTCAGTTGCGTCTAGGTAATATGCGAGCCGCCTTAGAAGCAGCAGATCAAGCAGCGAGACTAAGTCCTGATTCATCAGATGGCTGGCATATCAAGGCTTCAATTAAACATGCGCAAGGATTTTTGCAAGATGCCTTAAGAGATTATAGCAAGGCAATAAAAAATGATGAGTCACATCTGGATGCTCGTCTTTCGCGTGCAGGAATATTAATTGATCTTCATCGGGATGATGAGGCAGAAATTGATCTGGTTCATATTAGAGAATCCTACCCCTTCAATGCTAAGGCAACTTATTTGTATGCTTTGGTATTGGCAAGAAATGGTCGAGAAAAAGAATCTGTTGAGGAGCTTACTGCGGCTGCAGAAATGTTGGATAGCATTAAGCCTGAATTTTTAGGAAAGCATTTTCAAAGTGTGATGCTGGCAGGGTTGGTTAATTATAGTTTGAAGCGATTTGACCTGGCTATAGATTATTTAAAAATGTACATACAGCAGTTTCCTGATCAATCTGGATCTTACAAATTATTAGCTACTATTTTGCTAGATAGAAATGAAAGTGAAAGGGTTATTAAGCTCCTCAGACCTATAGTTGCTATTAAATCAAATGATTACAGGCTTCTTTTGCTATTGGGTAGAGCTTATATGCAAAATGGTCAGCATGATCAGGCCAATGCAATATTAGAGAAAGCTTCAAAGCTGGACATTAAAGGGGAAGACATTAGTACAGAATTGGGGCTTAATCGCTTGGCAATAGGACAAGACGTGCTTGCCATAAAGGAATTGGAAAAAGCGATAAAAAATGATCCAGGAAATAGTCAGGCTGGAATTCCCTTAACCCAGATTTACCTAAGCAAGCAACAAATAGAAAAAGCGATGGTTGTTGCAAGAAAAATGCATGAAAATGCCCCTGAAAATCTAACCTTGCTTAACTTACTGGGCACAATCCAGGCTAAGGCAAAAAGCTATAAACAGGCAAGACAAAGTTTTGAAAAAGTATTAGCTATTGACCCTGGTTTTATTTCTGCTCATCTTAATTTAAGTAAACTAGATAGTGTAGAAGGTGTATCTGCTCAAGCCACAGAAAGACTGCAAGTATTAATTAAGCAATATCCAAAAAATGAAGTTCTGCTGATTCAGTTGGCAACAATATATAACAGCAATGGCGATTTTAGTGCTGCCAATGATTTGCTTAGAAAAGCGATTAAGCTAAACCCAAAATCATTAACTGCAAGACTCTCTTTAATTAAACTGCAACTGATGAAACCGGGTCGTGAACCCAAAGCGCTACAACTTGCTTTAAATGCCCGTTCACTTTTTGTTGATAATCTACAAATTCTGGAAATATTGGCGCGTAGTTTCTTGGCTAATGACAATAAAGGCAAGGCTTCTGGAGTTTTGCAAAATATGTCACGAATTGCTGGTTTTAATGCCAAAAAACTGTTTCCGATTGCGCGTATGCAGTTGGAACTAGGGAATCATTCTGAGGCTATGATTTCATTAAAAAATGCATTACTAGGTCGTGAAGATTATATACCCGCACGGGTTGCCCTGGCTGAACTAGAAATAAAACATGGCAACCCCATTTTTGCTTACAATCATGCAAATTTTCTATTGAAACGTTACCCCTATAAACCTTTTGGGTATCGACTTTTGGGCGATTTGGCGTTGGGTGAGGGTAAGTATGTTAAAGCAGTAGAGCACTATCAATCAGCTTTTAATAAAACTCAGAATACTTTTATTTTGATGAGGTTATATAAAGCATTGAATTTATCAGGTAATAATCCGCAAGCCTTTAAGGTTCTTAAACAGTGGGTAGTTCAGCATGATCAGGATTCAATAGCAATCAAAGCCTATGCTGAGGAGCTTTTGCATGCGGGGCAATTGAAAGAATCCCAGAAATATTATGAGCAGTTGCTGCAGCAGCTTGGGAAAAAAGGAGATTTGTTAAACAATTTAGCCTATATATACTTTCAGTTAGGTGATGACAGAGCATTAAGTTACGCCCAGCAGGCGCAAAAACTAGGCCCGGAGCAACCTTCTGCAAATGATACTTTAGGCTGGATTCTTGTCAATAAAGGTCAAGCCGAACTTGGTTTGCAATATTTGCGTAATGCTCATGCTCGTTCTTCATTAAATCCGGAAATTCGTTACCATATCGCTCAGGCATTTTATCAATTGAAGCGTTTTGATGAAGCAAAAGAAGAATTGCAAAAGGTTTTAAAAGTAAATTCATCTTTTGTGGGTAGTGATGATGCAAGGAAATTGTTAAAAAAACTGAATAAATAATGATTATATTTACTAACTGTCTTTCATCGTACCAATTTGCAATTCCAATAAATTAAAAATGAGGTTAATATTCAATTGTTTATAACCTGAAGTTTCCCAGTTTTTAAAATAACAGAAGCCGCAATGCACAAGGCTTTGTTATTTTAGTTGCTGTTGCTCTAAATAGAGCAAACCCCAATTTAAATGGTTTCTCTTTATACGTCACGGCGAAAATAATTGGGAAACTTCAGTTTATAACCACTACACAGTGAAAACAATATACTTTTCTTAGCAACCCAATAATATTTATTAATTTAGTAAGATAAAAATACATATTTTGTTTAAATATTTACGCAACCTTTATCTGTGATTTAAGATTAGTAAGCATTATCAGCTGTTTTAGTGTTTTGCTACTGATTAAAGATGGAAACTAATGTAGCCTGGATGTAGCGGAGCGGAATCCAGGTTTTCTGCTCTAGCCAAGAAACCTGGATTCCGTTTCACTGCATACAGGCTACTTATAATCGGTGTTTTATAATGTGAGTTATTTAATCAATTATTAATTGAATAAAATCGAAAATACTATAATGAATGGCGCTACTAAGATAACGCGTAATAAATAAACTACCGATATTGGGCTGAAATTTTATTTGTCTTTAGTCGTGTAACAATAGGCGCATAGCCAGCTACGTAATTATTGCTACATGACTAAGGAACGAGGATTCAATAATATACGAATTTTGACTTGTCTTTTTGTCCGTCTTCTGCGTTGTAGCAACAGTTACGTAGCTTGCTATGCGCCTGTTGCTACGCCTTGAAGACGAACAAAAATCCTGCGTCAAACTTTCGCATATTATTAAATCCTCGTTCCTAAGGACAAAAAGACCAGCAAGATGGATCGTTTATTTATTGCGAGTTGCCTAAGGTAAACAGAATTGTGTCAGTTTTTTTTACAAATAATAGTTAAATTAATAATTCGAGCTGAATGGGCTTTTAATTTCTTTAATTGAGAACTGAATCTCAGGTTTTAGACTGTTTTTCAACTATTATTGAATTTTAATTGTATTTTATAAATTTAAATCAATGACTTATTTTTATCAACTAGTAATTAAAATGAACAGTGTGAGGTAAGTTTAAATTGAGATAAAGAAAATTAAGAGAGAGACTTTATGTTAATCAGTAAGCTGGTTACTAGGGATTCTAGGGGAGGGAGGTTGAATGTTTTCAAAAATACGTGATAGTTCTTGGTTTGTGTCAGTTTTTTTTACAATCACAAGAATTTTTATAATTTGAATTTATATTAAGATTATGTATTTTAATATAAAAATATGAGTTGGCAAAATAATTGCTTTCAATTATGTAATCTTGAAATTCATGATTTTAAATGATTGGGTTCATTTTGGAACTTTCAATCTTTAAGAGCAAATAACATACAAGTTTTGAATTTTCAATTCCTTTTTAATATTTTACTAATTGGAAAATTTTATGAAAAATAAACACTTTTATATACGGATAATAGCTAGCATGTTTTCTATTATGTTAGTAGCGCCCGCATACGCTAATTTTAGTTGGGCTTTTGATTCCAATCCTGCGGCCGGCAATTGTCAGGCTGCTGCTGTCGGAAATACTTGTACTCAAAGCAGTACCAGTGGCGGTAAAACTATCGGAGTTACAGCATCAGGATGGGCATCTTCGAGTAATTCAACCAGTTCAGCCTTTGAGCAAGCCTCTTTAAATTTATATGATGGTTTGTCCGTAAGTTCTCAGGGCGAAGCCGCAGGAGAACCAGAACATGCTACTGATAATGATGGTAAGTATGAATCCATTCTTTACCAGTTTGATGCTTCGGTTTCTTTAGAGACCATTACCATTGGATGGCATAAGGATTCAGATTTATCATTGTTACGATACACTGGAACCAACCCAACCAGTCTAGTGGGTTTAAGTTATGATACTTTAACTACAAATGGATGGGACTTGGTAGGGAACTATACCTATGGAGGTGGCTATTCTAATAATGCTGATTTGACTGCAAATGTTTCTGGTAGTACAAGTCATTTTAGTGGTCCGCTGGATAAATCAGGTAACGCAAAAACAATTGACACCAACAATTTAAATTCTAGTTACTGGTTAATTACTGCATTAAATGGATCTTTTTGGGATCATAGCGGCTATTTAGGTAACGATTACTTTAAGCTTAAAAGCTTTACAGGTTCATATACAGCGCCTACAAATCCTCCTAGTTCTGTACCAGAACCTTCCGCTATTATTTTAATATTAATTGGGTTTATTGGGTGGAAATTTTCTAATAAAACCCAGAGAAAAAACTGTGCTGAAGATATGGGTTTGTTAACAGTTTAGGTTAGGTAGCTCACAGTGGATATACTACCAATATTTTGGTGGGCAGATTTTTGTTTGTCTTTAGTCGTGTGGCAATAGGCGCATAGCCCAGCTACGTAACTATTCTACACGACTAAAGACGGATAAAAAGACCAGCAAGATGGGTGGTTTATTTTTGCGGCTTGCCTTAGTATTAATGGATGATCTTTCCACACACCAATGTTAATCTAATTATTGGTTCATGGCTTTGCTCTTTTATTTTCTATTCAACAACAGTATGTAATTTGATTATGTATTGCTTGTTGTTTTTCTCCGTATTTAATAATTGCATTAAAATCAATCGACTGAAGTATTGGCATTAGAGTAATGATATTAATTGGTAAGCAATTTTTATAAAGGCGTTTCAATCATGCTTTGTATGACTGCTGTCCAGGTTTTAGCAATATTATCATGATTATATCCTCCGCCACCCATTGCAATAAGTCTGCCTTCACACAATTCATTAGCCAGTATACCTAGCCGTTCTGCCGCATAAGCATGCGCTTTTTCGCTGTATTCCAAATGCGTGATGGGGTCTCCTTTTATACTATCCGCCCCGCATTGCAATAAAATAAAATTAGCACCGTGTTTCAATAAAAAATTTTCTACAGAATTCCATGCTTGCATAAAGTCATTATCATTTGCACTGGGAGGCATAGGTATATTCAATTTAGTACCCATGGCATTATCTTTACCTGTTTCCGTTTCGGCACCCGTACCAGGGTATAAAAAACGTCCATCTTCATGCAGATCAGCAAAGATCAGTTCCGGATCATTTTCAAAGCTGTAAAATACGCCATCACCATGATGTGCATCTATATCAATATAAGCAATACGCTGAATGTTATGTTTATGGCGTAGATATTCTATAGCAACACCGCAATCATTAAACACACAAAAACCTGCTGCAATATGGCGACGAGCATGATGCAAGCCAGCAATGGGGATGAATGCTCGTTTGTATTCGTTGTTAATAATTCGATCTACAGCATTACAAACTGTGCCGACAACTGAAGAAGAAGCTTCAAACATGCCTATAAAAGCGGGCGTATCGCCGTGATCCAGAAAACCAGTTCCTAACCTGGATTGTTGTTTTACCTGCTCAACATAATCGTGCGTATGAAATAATTCCAGTACATCTTGTGAAATAGTTTGTGGGGATAGAATATCCACTTTTTCATTTAATGATTGTTTGTAAAATTCCTCTTCAAAAACCTGGTGTCGTTTTGGGCCAAAGGGATGGCCATTGCCAAATCCATAGCGAGCTAACTCTTCTCCCAGATAAACACAGCAGTTTTTTTTTTGATTCATTACTTGTACTCATGAAAGTGTTTTTTTTAGTTTAATGCTTCGCTAGTAAATACTATTGAAATTGTGGTATCCACTATAAATTTTAGGGAGGTTGAAAAATTTAAAGGAACGGGTGGGCAATCTGTTTTGTCCTTCCCCCCTACAAAAACCCTACCAAGTTCACTGTACCCTATAGCGGATAAAAACTGTGGACTATTAAAGTCTTTCTTTCAGCACCTCTTTAATTTCAGCTGTTTTTTTCTTGTATTGATGCTACATGGTTAATTTTACAGGCATTTAAAAAGCTATCAATATACTTTTTTTATATGGATATGGACAATAGTCACATGCATAAGATTATCCTTGTTGAGAGTAAACGGTTATTATTGATTTGAATTTTAACGCTAGTTTATTGGAAAAAGCAATGCTTTGTCATGTATACAGATTTTTAAAGACTGAGTGCTGATAATGTTTTAAATAGATGTAACTGTATACTGCTGTAGATTTTTCCAGAAACATCAAGCGAACATAAAAGAGGAGAATAATGAATGGCTAATCAGGAAATGTTAATTGGTGGACAAAATGGGACGCAAGTTATTATGGATGCGGCAATGGGAAATCGTCATGGGATTATTTCTGGCGCAACAGGGACGGGTAAAACGGTTACTCTGCAAATCCTGGCTGAAGGCTTTTCACATTTAGGAGTCCCGGTGTTTTTGGCAGACATCAAAGGAGATTTATCAGGAATTGCCCAAGCTGGAAAATCTCATCGTAAAATCACTGAACGAATAGAAAAAATACCAATACAAAATTTTAATTTTGTAGCTAACCCTACCATTTTTTGGGATATTTTTGACAAACAAGGTCATCCCGTTCGTACCACGATCTCTGAATTAGGACCTTTGCTGATTAGCAATATGCTAGATTTAAACGATACCCAAACAGGGATTATATACAGTTGTTTTAAAATAGCAGATGACCAAGGTTTACTTTTATTAGATTTAAAAGATTTTCGTTCTATGTTGACCTGGATGGGTGCACATGCAAAAGAGTTGAAGTTTGAATACGGAAATATCTCTTCATCAAGTCTCGGTGCTATCCAAAGACGATTATTGGTTCTTGACCAACAGGGTGCCAGTCAGTTTTTTGGGGAGCCGGCAGTAAAGATTGAAGATTTTTGCAGGACTGACTTTTCGGGTAATGGTGTGATTAGTATTCTTGATTCGACTGTGTTAACCCAAAAATCTCCTCGTCTTTATAGTGCATTCTTATTGTGGTTATTATCAGAGTTATATGAAACCATGCCAGAAGTAGGCGATGCAGAAAAGCCTGAACTGGTGTTGTTTTTTGATGAAGCCCATTTATTATTTGATCAGGCTTCTCGGATTTTAGTCAATAAAATAGAACAAATTGTACGTTTAATACGCTCAAAAGGTGTGGGTGTTTATTTTATTAGTCAAAGTCCACTTGATATTCCAGATGATATTCTGGGACAATTAGGATTAAAAATTCAGCATGCATTACGTGCTTACACACCAAAAGATAAAAAAGTCATAAAAGCAGTGTCTGAAACTTTTCGTAGCAATCCCAGCTTGAATGTTGAAAAAGTGATTACTGAGTTACAAACAGGGGAAGCCTTGGTTTCCGTGTTAAATCGAAATGGAAGTCCCACGCCTGTAGAAAGGATTCTGATAAGGCCTCCTGTCTCTCAAATTGGACCAATAACCTTAGCAGAAAGAGAAATAATAATTTCTCGTTCCCCTTATAAAAAAAGATACGATAAAGAACTAGATAGGGAATCAGCTTATGAAGTGCTTAAAAAAAGAGCTGAACAGGCTGTTGATGAAAAAAATAAAGCAGAATCTAAATCAAAAAAAACTAAATCCACTCGTGCTAGTGGTAGGCAAAGCGTAGGAGAGGCAATGCTGAAGAGTGTTGCGCGTAGTATTGGCAATCAATTAGGTCGGCAAATAATTCGAGGGATTATGGGTTCTTTGTTAGGAAAGAGACGTTAGGTAACTCGCAGTAATATCCTACCAATATTGGTAGGATATTACTGCGAGTTACCTAACGTGGCTTGACGATACAAAGTTACCAACCATGCTTGTCTTTTTCTCCTGTCTAAACGATCCCAATCGTTGCGTAGAATGACTATGTGCCTCTTGAGGTAGTTCGGTCACTAGGGCAGGAACCCGTTGGTAGAATAATGCAGGACCAATTATCAAGAAATAAATAATCCTGCGTAACCTTGGTAACTTTATTGTCTCATATCGCTAGTTTAAAACTATGCACTTTCAGTGCATGGCTTTAGCTGCTACTCATATTTTTTTGTGATCTAGGAGTAATTTGAGAAAAATA
>CAYNRB010000003.1:0-39794 GCA_964399475.1 uncultured Methylomarinum sp. | reverse complement strand
CAATGCAAAAAAAACACCATTGATTTTAAAGGACTTTTTTTCGTTAAAACCCAACTATTACCACATATCAATGATTTAGAGTAGAAAAAGTCACGAAGATGGGTTAACTCCATCAGAAGTCTGAATAGAGCATTCTGAAATTACTTCGCCAAGAGGTGATTTATTTAATAACATGGCCGCCAAATGATTTTGTATCCTCCCATATTCATTTGAAGTGGGGCTCATTAATAGCTTTCCAAACTTATTTAGCTCAATTTTAAATGGCAAATTTCTTAATAAGGGGTTCTCTATTACCTCTAACTATTCCATAAAAACCACCTATTCAAATAACTTACCCGTAGAAATAAATATATCATATAACGACCGGAATATTTATTCTGAAATTCTGGAAGTTATACTTCGCGCAGTCACAGTTGCGGAATTTATAGCGAGTTGGTTTTTGTCGATAGCAAGGCGCTGAAACGGGCGCATAGCAACCTACGCAATGCACCATAACGGGTTAATGAGCCAATTTTTACATCTGCGACATCGTCTACAAAAATGGGCATACCCTGTCTTTGGTCTACCACGATAGACCGCACACATCATCTAAAGTTTTGTACACCCTAAAGTACGAACAATCAATGCTTCTACGCCTTCTGTGAGCCGCCCTGCTCCATCATTCCGGTTATTATTTTTCAGCGCGTCTATTAATTGATTGATACTAATATTTCTGGCTGACATTCGAACATTATCGGGAGAAACCTCAAAACTACGGACTAAACCGTCCAATGCATTAACATCCGCAACACCGACTACCGTAGGTAATGCAGGATGAATCATCCAGTCTAATAAGCTACGACGCTCCATCAAGCTTAAATCGCCACCTTCCATGGAAAACATGTATATTTCTCCCAGAGGCGTGGTCATGGGGGCTATCTCCCTTCAATCCTTTCAGGCAATTCACTCCAAATTGAATTGAGACGCTCTGCAACTCGCTGACGCGCCCAATAAATATCAATACCTTTTTTAAAAATCAACGGTAATATCAGTCAAGGCATATTTAGCCAGAGAGTTGAGCATGGTTTGCTTTGGAATACCTAGAGATTCAACTTCTATCGGTGCATTGATGCCGGATTCGACCTCTTCAGGTACATTGCGTTAGCTTTAACAATATTTTTTACTGGCGTCGGTAAGACTTCAGGAAAAGCATCAATCGGAATACTTTTAGCCAAGTAGACCCCCGCTCCTGCTAGCAGCCAAGGCCATTAGTATAATGAGTATTCGCTATGACAGAGCAAAGCGTATTAAGATAGCCATTATTCATTCTCTCCCAGACCTAGCCAGGTAGCTTTTAAGGCTGCCGCCCCACGAATTGCTATTTCCGTTCCTGCTTTCAACGCATTATTTCCAATAATTACCGCACTATTATTTTGTTTCCCAATCACGGAAATAGGCGTGACTTTAAATCCTGATGCCATTCGAATGAATAAATAAGCTTTCCCTTCACGTTGAGCAATCGCCACATTGGGGACTATAAAAGTTGGTTGTTCACTGGTTTGAATGATTTGTGCATTAACATTCTGACCGGCTCTAAGATCTGCATGCGAACCATTAATAACGGCTCTGGCCAGTATGGACTGTTTGGTTAAATTAACACTTTGTCCTAATAAGGTTATTTTTGCAGTAACATCCGTATTATCAATAGTTACTTTATCACCCAGATTAATATTGCTTATTCTTTCCTGTGGGACATTAATCTCAAGCCACAAGCGTTCCAAATTTGCGATTCTAAATAGAGGAGCCAGAATATCCAGCCTTTCACCTGCAACAACCAGTCGTTCCAAAACCACCCCTTTAATTGGTGCATGTACATTCAGCAGACTACTTAAACGTCTACTCCTCGCCAGTTTCTTGATTGATTTTGTCGACATACCGGCAATTTCCAGCAACTGCTTGGCTTCATTTGCCTCTGCCAAAAAAGTATTGTAGTGACTACGACTTTCCTGCCAACGTCGTTGAGAAATAACCCCTTCTTGCAAGAGTTTTTGATCACGTTGATAACGCGCCCAAGCTAATTGTTTTTCACTTCGGGCTTTTAGAAACTGACGTTGGAGAGACAATAATTTCGGGCTATTAATGTGAGCCAGAATTTGTCCCTTTTCTACGCTATCACCAATAGTAACATTGAGTTTATTGATCAAGCCGGCTTGTGCGGCACTCACTATATATTCCTGACTGGGTGGAATAACCACCTTAGCTGGGGCAAAGAGTAAAGGTATTTGATCAATGGCTTCCAGCTTGCCAATTTTTACACCCAGACTATAGAGTTGAACCGAGGTCATTTTTATTTCATTACTTTCTACAATAGCGCTAAAACAAAGGCTAAAACCTAGTATCAGTAAGACTTTTTTCATGGCAAAACTCCAACTGCCTGGTTATATAAGGCAATATTTTTTTGTAGCGTAAGGTCTTGAGCCTTTGCATTTCGAATCGCTTTAAATGAACGAGTCTGAATTTTCAAAAAATCTATCAAATTAATTTCACCTTCCGAAAAACTCAGACGCGTCATTTTTAAATGCTCTTCTGCATTGTTCTTCATTTCATTGGCAATTTTTATCTCTATCAAACTCACTTCCAATGCATGTTTTGCTTCATGGAAATCTTTTTCCAACTCACGAAAAAAATGTGATCTTTGTGCCAATGCTTGATTAAGTTGCAAATTGGTCGCCGCAATTTCAGGTGCAAGGTGAGCCTTGCCACCAAAGGGAATTGAAAATTCAACACTCATGCTTTCAATATCATCGCCCTTATCATCATGTTTTTCACTTTTACCACCTAAAATGAAACTACTTTGTCCGGAACCCGCCGATTTAACCCAAGCTAGTTCCGCCTGTTTACGCTGAATCACAGCATTAATGGCTGATAGCCCAGGATGATTAGTACTGATCTCCAGATTCGAGCTTTGTTCCTCAGTATACTCAACAGGCATCTCGGTCATTTTAGTCAGGCTAATATAACTTTGCCGAGCATGCATTAATTCAGCTTCTGCCTGAACCACTAATAAACGTTTTTGCAAATGATCGCTTTTCGACAGCAACAAATCGGAACGGGGTAAGTCACCTAATTCAACTCTTCGGTTGATTTTGAATAATAATTCCTCAGAGACAGATAATATCTGTCTGGCTTGCTGGTAATGATAATTTTTTAGTGCTATATCCCATAAAGATTTCCTAACCAAGCCTGCAACTTCCAGCTTTAAAACTGCCTGCTGTTTTTTAGCAACGATTTCGGCTTGCACGCCAACAGCTTGACTTGCAGCTCTTTGCCCCCAGTTCCATAAGGGTAATTCCAGTTCAACTTCTATTTCTCTTAAACCAATATCATCACCGGGTAAATCATCTTGATACCGCATGGCAATACTGGGAGCTCCGGCTAACCAGCTTTTTCCACGTTGGACCAACGCATTGGCTTCTTCTTCAAGCGCCACACTCAGTCCTATATTAGGATGGTTTTTTAAAGTTAATTCAATAACCTGAGATAATGTTAACTGCTTATTAATTTGAATATAATCATGATGATCTACAATCGCATCTTGATGCGCAATACATAAAGCACTGGATAATAAAAATAATAATAAAATTGACGCTATAGTATGTCTAAAGAAAGACATTATATTGACTCCCTAGGGTTGCTTTTTAAGTTTGTTAAAAGCAAAATTTATAACACTTTAAAGCGACAAGGATTATACTTGTAGTCATAGGTATAAGACACACTTAAGTTACATTAGAGAACAAAATGCAAGTTAAAAATGAAAAAACCAGGCAACGATACGATAGAATTGCACCCTATTTTGATATCCTGGAAAGTTTTTTAGAAGGCCTGGTTTTTAGCCAAAAACGAAAAATTTTATGGCAAAAAGCACAAGGCCCACATATTTTAGAAGTTGGTGTAGGAACTGGGAAAAATTTCCCCTACTATCCCTCTAATTCTCAGGTTACCGCGTTAGATTTTAGCGAAAAAATGTTGCAGCAGGCTAAAAAAAAACAGCAACGTGACAACATCTCAGTCAATCTAGAACAAATGGATGTCCAGACATTATGTTATGCAGATAATAGTTTTGATACCGTTATTGCCACCTTTGTTTTTTGTTCTGTTCCCCAACCCTTAAAGGGCTTACAAGAGATTCATAGAGTTTGCAAACCTGGCGGACAAATTTTATTATTGGAACATGTATTAAGTTCCCATCCCGTTATGTCTAAAATAATGTCTTTGATGAACCCACTAATTCTTAGTCTTTTTGGAGCCAACATCAATCGAAAAACTGTTAAAAATGTTCAGGCCTGCGGGTTTGAAAAAGTACTTTTAGATCCGGCCAGTAGCGATATGGTAAAATTGATTCAGGCAATAAAATAGTTAATATTAAGTGAAACCACAATTAGAAAATTTAGTTCAAACACGAATCCCGACTGCTGAAGGTGAATTTACCTTGCATTATTACAGCTATAATCTTGATGACAAAGAGCATATGGCTTTAGTAAAAGGCGATGTTGCCAATAAACAGGGGATTCCTGTACGCATCCACTCTGAATGTTTTACCGGTGATGTGCTGGGGTCTCGCCGCTGTGACTGTGGAGAGCAGCTTAAAATGGCCATGCAACTGATTGAACAATCAGGCTGTGGGATTTTAATTTATTTGCGTCAGGAAGGTCGGGGAATTGGACTTTTAAAAAAACTTCAGGCTTATAACCTTCAAGACGAAGGCCTTGACACCGTTGATGCAAATATTCACTTGGGTCATCTTGCCGATGAAAGAGAATATGGCATCGCTGGCTTAATGTTAAATGACCTCAATGTATCATCTATATCGCTAATCACCAACAACCCCAATAAAATTGAAGAATTAGTCAAGCTGGGTATTCAGGTTGATCGGCGCATCCCTATCGAAACTCACGCTAATGATGATAATCTTGATTATTTAAAAACCAAGGTTGAAAAAATGAGCCATCTTTTATCTATGCCTGACAAATAAACATTCCGTCAAACGGTATAGAAGCAGATAGAAGACATAAAAATACCAACTCAACCACTATGCACAGGAAGTGCATAGGTTGTGACTGGACTGAAAGTCCAACATCCAACTATTATACGCCCAGTATGATTATTTGATGGAGTACGCTGGAGTTCCAAATATTCCTGAACCATCTCTCGGTTATATTTCCTGTCGACCAGACACCATAACCTATCGCCCTAAAATGTTAACATCCTCTACATCACATATTTGAATAATTAACTCTCGGCACCTGAGTTTGATATCACCCTTTAATACAGAATAACGATACTTCATCACCCATACTATATGGACTGTAAACCGTATAATTATCAGTCCACTTCGTCTTTGTTATTTCATAGAACAAAATTTATCATAAGGAGTGAGGATTTAATAAGTGCCGGAAGTTATTAAATCCTCACTCCTAAGTATGTAGTAGCTAAAGCCTTGCATTAACTTAGATAAATCAGTTGGATCACGGTTTCTAGCACAAACTGATTTTTCTAGGATTAAAGTGCATAGTTTTGACTAAGAGGCTGTCCGAAAATAGAAAACCTACTGCGGAATAGGGCTTTTCCTCGTTACGGTTTCTATTCTCGGACAGCCTCACCTCCTAGCTTGGGTCTTTTCTATCCTCCGCCCATTCATCTGATAACGTTTCTTTAGCGAGAGGTTCATTATGTTTATAGGCTGCTCTTGTTATCAAATGAGCGCCTACAGGTGCGGTAGTCGTAAAAAAAACAATCGCCATAATACAACGTGCCACAATGCCCAGATCACCGCTATGTATGGCCGCACCAATCAGAAGAAGTGCAACTCCCAGAGTTGCAGCTTTTGAAGAAGCGTGTAATCGTTGATAAAGATCAGGTAACTTTAGTACACCAATCGCTGCAACTAACATAAAAAAAGCGCCGCTTAGTAAGCAAAAAGAAATCAATACATTATTCACCTACCTGGTCTCCTGTATCTCTGTCTATTAATACAGCAAAGGCAATGGTTCCAATAAATGCAGTAATACCCACTACTACAGCCACGTCCAGCAAAGCATGTTCACCTGATCTGACTGATTCAGAAGCCATCATGCCCACCACTAAGGTTGCCATTAGATCAAGAGCAACAACTCGATTGACCATAGTAGGGCCGATCACCAAGCGTAGAAAGGTCAGGATTATAGCAATAGCCAGCATGATTTCAACAGCAATCAATACAATGTTCACGATTTTAATTCTCTAATACCATAGACTGCACGTACTCTATCACCTAAATCAATATAAATTGCTCTAACGGCAGCATCTCGATCTTCTGCATACATTAGATGAACATAAAGAATTTGATTATCACTACTCACTTCCAAGGCAAGACTTCCTGGTGTCAACGAAACAGCATTGGCAAGAACAGTAATAGCAGTCTCATGTAAATCTCCTACTGGAATGCGAACAATCCGAGGTCTTGCATAAACAGTAGGTGTCAATATATCCCAAGCTATGCGAAAGCTGGAGATAACCAGTTCTTTTATAATAAAAAACAGAAGGCGAACCCATGCTGTCAGTTGCTTTAAACTACGACCCATCTTATTAAAAGAGAGACTAATAGATAGTACCGCTATTCCAAGCAACCCACCTAAAACAAGATTTCCAAGAGTGAAGTCTCCTTGTAAAAAGCACCAGCCAATTGTAATAAGCCAAACAGATCCAAAAAAAGTCATTTATGTCCTCAGTACTGTCTGAATATAACCTGTAGGATCAATCAATTGTTCCCCGGCACGCAAACAAACATCAAATAAAGGCCCACCTGCCAAACCCATTAAAACCACAAATATTGCTAATAAAGCCATTGGAAAAAGATGCTGAGCCTGTTTATTATTAAACTTCCAAGTTGGGTCTGGATGATCTTTCCAAAACACTTCTGTCCAAATTTTTACCATTGAATACAGGGTAAAAAGACTGGTCACGATAGCTGCTACCATCACCCACCAAAGTTGAGAGTCTACTAAAGCCAAGATCAATGAAAATTTAGCCACAAAACCACTTAAGGGAGGTAAGCCGGCTAATGAAAAAGCCGATATTAAATAAATAATACCCAATTGAGGACAGACTTTCCACATACCACCAATTTTAGGTAAGTATTCTGAACCTACTGCTTTTGAAGCGATGCCTCCGACTAAAAAAAGATTACCTTTGGAAATGATATTATGGCCTATAAAAAAAATAGCAGAGGCTAATGCCAGCGGGGTTTTAATGGCAATTCCGACAACAATATATCCTATCTGGCTGATAATATGGAAAGACAGTATACGACGAATATGCATTTGACTAGCGGCTCCCAAAACTCCAATCAACATAGTAGCAACGCCCATGACTAGTAGTAATTTATGGCCTAAAACTTCACCCGGCATAATTAAGGTATGCAGACGAATTAAAGCGTAGACACCCACCTTTGTAAGAAGCCCTGCAAACAGGGCTGAAACAGGTATAGAAGGCGTATGATAACTGGCTGGCAACCAGAAAAAGAAAGGAAACAGTCCAGCCTTAACCGAAAAAGCAACTAAAAAAAGTAAGCCTGCCAGTCTTATCGGGCCCACATTATCATCCGCCACAGCCTGTTGAGAGATAAGCGAAATATCTGCCATATTCAAGGTGCCAGTTTTAGCATAGAGCAGTCCCAACCCACCTAAAAAGAAAGCAGATGAGAGTAGATTAATTACCACATATTTGACTGCCCCTTCAGTTTGTTCTGCCCTTCCCTCCAGCGTCAATAAGGCAAAACTGGCCATCAACATAATTTCAAAAAAAACATAAAGATTAAAAATATCTCCCGTTAAAAATGCGCCACTGACACCCATCAAAAGAAAATGGACTAAAGGATGGAAGGCAGGTGAAAGCAGATCTTTTTCACAACTTAACAGGGTATAAAGTATGACTGAAAAACTAATCAGACCGGCAAATAAAATCATGATTGCAGCAAGAATATCGGCAATCAAGGTAATCCCATAGGGTGCTTGCCAGCCACCAAGCTGAATGCTTATGTAATCCAGTTCTAGTACCTGATTAATCAAAGCAAAACCGACCATAAAATAGAGAGTCATTCCTAAAACAGAAACCCACCGCTGAACATTTACGTGTTGTCTGGTTAATATGCCTAGCGTAGCAGTAAGCAAAGGAATGATAAGAGGAAGAATCAGTAAATTATTCACAAAGTTTAATGCTCTATTCTCTGCTTATCATCAACTAAATCAGGTAAATCAGGTAAATCAAGACTATCAGTATTCGTAAGTTGATCAATATCATCATGTCCCAAAACAGCGACACAACGATAAGCCAGAGCTAAAGCAAAGCCAAATAGTGCCAAACCAATAACAATAGCGGTCAGAATAAAAGCTTGTGGTAATGGATCAACCGCTGTAACTGGAAGCCTTTCTGACCCAGCAGGAATAATCGGCAGACTGCTGCCGTGTAGCCCTGCTGCAACAAAAATAAGTAAATTGGTCGCGTGTCCTAACAATGAAATACCTAGAATAATTTGTAAAAGACGTTTTTGCAGTAGCAAAAAAACAGCTGCAGCATAGCAAACGCCAATGACTAAACTCATTACAATTTCCATGCTATTTCTCCTTTTTATTGATTGCAGATTCTATTTCTAGCACAAAAGAACTCACAACACCTAAAACGACAACATATACACCGACATCAAATAATAAGGGCGTTCCTAACTTGAATACTGTAAACCCCAACGATAACTTTATCCATGCTGCACTCATAAATGCTACATTGAGTTGAAATACGCTCGCCAGAACGGCAATCATTAAACCAACTGCAATATAAGACAAAGGTTGAAAATATAGCAATTTTCGGCCAACTTCGGCACCGTAAGCAATGGTTACGATAATCACTGCACTGGCAGCCACTAGCCCTGCAGAAAAACCTCCACCAGGTTCATTATGTCCCCTTAATAATAAGAAGAATGAAACAATCCCTAATAATACGACTAACCATTGCAGAGTAATATTTAAAATAGGTGAAGCATTCATAGGACACCCGTTTTACTTTTGATCTGTTTTAGCGATCCCATTAAAACGCCTACACCCAATGCAGCAATACCCAGCACGGTAATTTCACCTAAGGTATCCAAGGCTCTAAAATCAACCAGAATAACATTGACAACATTATTGCCATGCCCCAGTTTTAAAGCGTTTAAGCCATACCAATCACTCATTCTTTGTCCGTATTCTGTACTGAGAGCAACTAAGGTCAAAACTGTCATTGTGACACCAGTCACTGTGGCTATCAATAATCGACCTGATTGAACTTTAATCGGTTGTCCAACAAAATCAGGCAGATGGCGAAAAGCAACGACCAATAAAACCACCGAAAGAATTTCAACCAAAAATTGAGTCAGTGCCAAATCGGGTGCATGGGAAACAATGAAAAAAAGTGTCATACCCATCCCCATAGCCGCTAGTCCGGCAATGGCAGGTAAACGCCGCCGAGCAAATGCGGTAGCAAGACTGCTAGCCATAATTAATAGGCCAGCTGATAATTCAGCCAGTGTTATTTTTTGTACGATAGAAGGACTCATGGGCGCATGAACATATATCCATGAATGAATTATCAAAGCACAGGTTACAATAATAATGGTACCTAGATAAGCTGTCAAAGAGCCATTTTGAATAATTCGAGTCATTATTCGACCGAAACCAATCATAGCAGACCAAATGAATTCATGAATAATATGGCCATTGGGTAAAACAGGCACTAGATTTTTAAGCACACGTCGTTGAGAAAAAGCGAATATGCCCATTATTGTAGCAAATATGCTCAACATCAGATAAAGGTTGAAACCATGCCATAAACCCAGTGATTCTGATTTAACCCCTAAAGCAATCACTGCGGGGGCAATGACAACCTGTTCCAAAGAAGATAGTGCCAAACCACATATCAAACCGATGCTACTAATCAGTAGCATCGGAATTAACATAGACCAAGAAGATTCATGAGCAATGTTTACAAATTGCTTGTTTTTCCCAAAAGCAGGAATCCAGACAACACAACAACAAACCATCACAAATGCCATGATCAGAATAGAAATCAATCCGACTAACCACGGCGCATAGCCTAGTCCTGCTTGCAATATCATCTCTTTCGCTGCAAACCCAAGCAAAGGTAGAACGCCAACCATAGAAAGACCAGCGATACACGCAGTGAGTGTTGTATAAGGCATTTTTTGAGCGAGCCCACCCAAAGCATTAATATCTCGATTGTGTACAGCATGATCAATAGAGCCTGCAACTAAAAAAAGTGGCCCCTTGTAACAGGCATGGGCAAGCAGAAATAGCATCATCGCATTAAGCGCATAGGGTGTTCCAATTCCGATTAAACAGACTAATAAGGCCAAGGCTCCGACAGTTGAATGTGCCAGAAGCACTTTCATATCTGATGCTTTAGGTATTACTATAATCACCACAAACATAGTTATAGCAGAAACCATCACTAAAGTAGGTGTCCAGGCAGGATGTTCTGAAAAGATGGGATGCATTCTTGCCAGTAAAAAAACACCCGCTTTTACCATAGTTGCTGAATGCAAATAGGCACTGATAGGCGTTGGTGCTGCCATCGACCCAGGTAACCAGAAAGAAAAAGGCCATTGCGCGCTTTTGGTAAATGCTGCCAGACAAATAAGAATAAAAATAGCAGTCGCCCAGTTATGGTCATGCATAGGCGGAATCTCAGACAAATTCCAAACACCACTGGCACGCCCCAGTAGAATTACAGCCGCTAATAATGCCAGTCCACCGATTGAAGTGACCAATAATGCGGCTTTAGCTCCTGCTCTTGCTTTGGCATCTTGGTGGTTAGTTCCAATCAAAATATAACTGGCAATAGAAGTTAATTCCCAACTCAGAAAAAGTAAGACAATATTGTCGGATAAAACTACACCCAACATAGCAGTCATAAACAATAAAAGCCAGCCTGTTATGGTACCTGTTTTAGGGTCGTCGGCGAAATACCCCGACGCATATAGAAAGATACCCGCTCCAACACCGGTAATAATCAGTGCCATAAAAAGGCCAAAGGAATCTGCACGTAGACTTACATTTAATCCTAATTGGGGAATCCACTGAAAATCTAATGTTTGAGGTGCTCCAATAGCAGCTTGATTGAGTAATGAAATAATAATTCCAACCATGACCAGAACAAATAAACTGAGGAGTCTTGGCCAATTGCTTCCTAGTATTCGGAAACCAAATGGAGAGGCAACCGATAAAAGTAGCGGAATAATAAATATGAGGGCAATCGACATGATAAATAGGAAAGAATGAGTTTTCTATAAAAACATAAACTAAGGTGGGGACATCATTAAATTATTACTGACTAAGGAGCGAGGATTAAATAACATCCGAATCTTGACTAGTCTTTTTGTCCGTCCTCACCGTTGTAGAAATAATTGCGCTTGCTATGCAGCTGTTTCTACAACGGTAAAGACAAACAAATATCCTGCACCAAACTTTCGAAATATTATTTAATCCTCACTCCTAACTGTACTTAAAAAAGATATCTTTCGATAATTATAACCATAGTAATTCAATACAATACAACTAAGTTAAATCTGAAAAATCAGTTAGGCACGGAATTATACCGCAAAATATTGGTTTCACGGGTTTGTTAAAAAATCTTAACCTCATTCACTAGGAGGCTGTCCGAGAATAGGAACCCTAACGAGGGCAAGCCCTATTGAGTCCAGTTTTTCATTCATTTGTGGCGAATAGTTGTGCTATTTAACGAAAATGAACGGAAAACTTGGCCAAAAGGGCTTTTCCGCACTAGTGCATGGGTGTACGTAGGTAGACAATGCAGGAGCTATTGTCGAGTAGGTTTTATATTATCGGACAGCCTCCTAGCTAAATAGTGGTGCGTTATTTATTACGAGTTACCTGAATGCAATTCCACCAATCGGCCATCTTTAAACGCTTAGGAGTGAGGGTTTAATAAGTTCCAGAAATTGACGCAGATTTTTGACTTCACAGAAGTGCTAATAAAATGGACGCATAGCAAGGCTACGTAAATATTCTATTAGCACTTCTGTGGAGTCATAAGGTGGTTTCCAACAATAAATATACCAAAATTTCTTGTTGGAAACCACCTAAGGCAAGTCAAAATCCGGAAGCTATTAAGTCTTCACTCCTTAATGAAATATATCCTATCCCTGTTCAAAAACATCTGTTTTATTAAACGGCCATTCAATCATCTAGAATCAGATTTATTATACTTCTTTACACTCTTCTAAAACCGTTTGATTATAGAAAAAACAGCTGACTCATTGAGCTATAATGCAAGGCATTGATTATATGAAACTTAAAAAATTAATTGTCTTACAATAAACGAGAAACACATATTTAAAACGAAAATATTTCGAATTACTTATACAATTAAGGGTAAGTTTTGCAAGAGAAAAATCACAAAACAATTGACTAGAATGTAAAAAGTATGCGTATACTCTCCTGCCACATTAACTAAATTGTGTGAATGCTTACTATAATTATAACAAAGAGAGGGTTCTATGGATTTAATAACAACAAAACTTGGAATGGAAATGCTGTTGAGATTTGGGCATTTTCTAGCAGGTATAACCTGGATAGGGTTGCTGTATTATTTTAATTTTGTACAAACAGAATATTTTAAAGAAGCGGATGGCGCATCAAAATCAGATGCCATTCAAAAACTGGTGCCTCGTGCATTATGGTGGTTCCGTTGGGGAGCCATGTTTACGCTGGTAACTGGACTCGGTATTTTTGCATTACGTGGCGGTAGTATGTCCATCGACATTTATGTCGGCGCATTACTCGGCATATTCATGTTTCTGAATGTCTGGCTTATTATCTGGCCAAATCAGCAAATCGTTATTGCATCAACCAAACAAGTCGCAGAAGGTGGTGAAGCTTTACCAGAAGCTGCTGGAGCGTTAGCATCAGCAGGGCTAGCGTCTAGAACCAATACTTTGTTCTCAATCCCCATGCTGTTTTTTATGGGAGCCTCATCTCATTATCCGCATAGCTTTAGTTTCCTGGCTTGTTTAGTCGCATTTATAATTATCATCGTCTTGCAATACAACGGTGCATATCATGCATTCAAGGATTTGGATGCCTATAAAAAGATAGAAATATTCAAAAAAATACCAGAAGGCGGTCAAATGCAACTTTATGCCAGTGTTAAAGGCGTGATTCATTGTGGACTAGGATTAACACTTGTATTATTTCTAGTTTTAGATTTTTTGTAACTTGAAGATTGTCGAAAACTGAATAAAAAGCTTTAAATGCAGGGTAGATTGAATCTACCCTGCATTCATAATGCCAGCATATATAATGCTACAACGAAAGAATCCATCTACAGCATCAAGACTCGCTTAGCAAAGTTTAAACTTTGTGATAAATGTCTGCCCCTTCTTCTAAAAACTGCCTGGATTTTTCATCCATACCTTTTTGCAAAGCGTCATCATCTTTCAAGCCCATTTTCGCCGCATATTCTCTAACATCCTGAGATATTTTCATTGAACAAAAATGCGGTCCGCACATAGAACAGAAGTGAGCAACTTTTGCAGAATCTTTGGGTAACGTCTCATCATGAAAGGATCTTGCTTTTTCCGGATCCAAGGCAATATTAAATTGATCTTCCCAGCGGAATTCGAATCTTGCTTTTGACATAGCATTATCACGCGCCTGCGCGCCCGGATGTCCTTTAGCCAAATCTGCCGCATGTGCCGCTATCTTATAAGTAACAATTCCTTCCCTGACATCTTCCTTATTCGGCAGACCCAAATGTTCTTTCTGCGTTACATAGCAAAGCATGGCACAGCCATACCAACCTATATTTGCAGCACCTATAGCTGAAGTAATATGGTCATAGCCAGGTGCTATATCCGTAGTCAAAGGTCCTAATGTATAAAATGGCGCTTCATGGCAATCTTCCAGCTGCTTATCCATATTGATTTTTATCATGTGTAAAGGTACGTGTCCCGGCCCTTCTATCATGGTTTGTACATCATGCTCCCAAGCTATTTTCGTTAATTCGCCCAAGGTTTCCAATTCTGCAAATTGTGCTTCATCATTGGCATCATAAATCGAACCAGGACGTAGACCATCACCTAACGAGAAAGATACGTCGTAAGCCTTCATAATTTCACAAATGTCTTCGAAATGCGTATATAAAAAGCTTTCAGTATGGTGTGCTAAACACCACTTTGCCATAATCGAACCACCACGAGAGACGATGCCGGTCATTCTTTTTGCTGTCATAGGTACGTGATGAAGACGAACACCGGCATGAATAGTAAAATAATCCACGCCCTGCTCTGCCTGCTCAATTAAAGTATCTCTAAATATTTCCCAAGTCAGGTCTTCGGCTTTCCCATTAACCTTTTCCAATGCTTGATAGATAGGCACTGTTCCAATTGGAACCGGTGAATTTCGCAAAATCCATTCTCGAGTTTCATGGATATTTTTACCCGTAGATAAATCCATGATCGTGTCACCACCCCAGCGAATACCCCAGAGCATTTTTTCAACTTCTTCTTCAATCGACGAAGTTACCGCTGAATTCCCCAGATTACCATTAATTTTTACCAGAAAGTTACGCCCAATAATCATCGGCTCCAATTCAGGATGGTTGATGTTAGCCGGTATAATAGCCCGTCCTCGCGCCACTTCATCTCGCACAAATTCAGGCGTGATTGATTCTGGAATTTCAGCGCCAAATCGTTCTCCTGGATGTTGCCCCTTATACAACTCACGCATTTCGTGCATATTTTGATTTTCACGAATCGCTATATATTCCATCTCAGGCGTAATAATACCTTGGCGAGCATAATGCATCTGACTGACATTTTTTCCTGCTCTGGCTTTACGAGGTTTACATATATGTCCAAAACGCATGTCGGATGTTTCTGGATCCTGCAAACGTTCTTGTCCAAATTCAGAACTGGGGCCTGCCAATTCTTGTGTATCGTTCCTTTCATCTATCCAGGCTGATCTAATAGCCGCCAGACCTTCTTGCAAATCTATATCAACATTAGGGTCTGTGTATACACCAGAGGTGTCATAAACATACAACGGTCCATTTTTTTCAGTACCAAAATGAACGGGGGTATCGGACAATGTGATTTTTCGCATGGGTACCTGAATATCAGGTCGACTGCCTTCTACATATATTTTTTCAGATGCGGGATAGGAATCAATTTTTACGGGACTGGATTCAGTCGCTTCAAATTCTTTACGGACAGCGCTCATGCTTAGCTCCAAAGTTAAATAAGTCTCAAGCGCAGGGGGTTTTGGGCTTTCCTACGCCGGTATAAGCCGGATTCAGGTTCAAAGGGTTTTTCTCAGCATTTAAAATGCACCCCTAGCCTTTTAGACAATTTCCTATAATGTAGGAAAATCTCTAAAATTGCAAGCCTGTAAAATAGAACAACAAAAGCTAGCCTCAAAATATCATACTCAATACATATCCTATTTAAAAAACATAACTCTGCTGACTGTTAATATGAAAAAACTTTAAACATTATTGTAAAAGACCTGTATTTTTTGACATAATGAACTTTTCAAAATTTGTGGAACAGTATTTATGAGTACTCAAAATAATCAAAACACGCCACTATTCAATCAAGAAATCTTTAAAGCTATTTCTGCTTTTACCTTTATCCTGATTGTGGTTTATTTTGTTTCTGCTTTTGTCCTTCCTGGTTCAGGTAGCCCTATCCTGGTAACCGCCGCTGCTTTTGGAGCCTATATGGCTCTTAATATTGGTGCCAATGACGTAGCCAACAATGTAGGGCCTGCAGTGGGCTCTAAAGCCTTGACACTAGGCGGTGCAATCTTGATTGCAGCCATCTTTGAGTCTGCCGGTGCGTTACTTGCTGGTGGAGAAGTTGTTAGTACAATAAAAAAAGGTATTATTGATCCCGCCGACTTTGATCCCAATACCTTTATCTGGTTAATGATGGCTGCTTTACTTTCTGCCGCTATCTGGCTAAATATTGCTACTGCCTTTAACGCCCCTGTTTCAACAACCCATTCAATTGTTGGTGGCGTGCTGGGTGCAGGAATTGCGGCGGGTGGATTTGACATTGCTAACTGGTCTGCTTTTGGGCTAATAGCCTCAAGCTGGATTATCTCTCCACTTTTTGGCGGCATAACAGCGGCTTCCTTTCTTTATTTAATAAAACGTACGATTACTTATAAAGAAGATAAAATTGCAGCTGCAAAAAAGATAGTTCCGATCCTCATCAGTGTCATGGCATGGGTTTTTTCTACCTATCTGATTATCAAAGGTTTTAAAAAAGTCTGGGAAGTTGATATTTTTCTTGCAGGCGGTATTGGACTTGCCATTGGAATAACAGTCTTTTTTATAGTGGCGCCGCTTATTAAAAAAGCCGCATCAAAACTGAAAAATTCTAAATCCGGTGTTAACCGATTATTTACCGCCCCACTAATTTGTTCGGCAGCACTATTAAGCTTTGCCCATGGTGCCAATGACGTTGCTAACGCTGTTGGGCCACTCGCGGCTATTAATGATGTGATCGTCAATGCCGACATTTCTGCTAAAGCTTCAATACCTATATGGATAATGCTAATTGGTGCCTTCGGTATTTCCATAGGCTTAGTATTATATGGTCCAAAACTAATCCGCACCGTCGGCAGTGAAATCACTGAACTAACCAAAATACGTGCTTTTTGTGTTGCCATGGCGGCTGCGATAACTGTTATTATTGCCAGTCAATTTGGTCTTCCGGTAAGTTCGACACATACGGCAGTTGGTGCCATATTTGGCGTAGGTTTTTTGCGAGAATATTTAAAACATAGTTACGCGAAAAACATCCATCAAATCAAACTCCATCATGAACATGATAATCCTGAAAAAGTAGCCACTCTGCTTAAACAATTTGAAAAAGCCTCAATTGAAAAGAAAGCAAAAATCCTTTCTGACTTAAAATCTAAAAAAGCCAGTACAAAACTGACCAGAAAGGAACAAAAAAGTCTGGCCAAGGTTTATAAAAAAGAATTAGTTAAGCGATCACATTTGTGGAAAATTGCTACTGCATGGATTATTACAGTACCTGTATCGGGACTTTTAGCAGCCATATTGTTTTTTACTATTCGTGGATTCATGCTTCCTTAAGAAGTAAGGATTTAATAACTTCCGGAACTTATTGAATCCCCACTACTTAAGAGTTATATTTCATTCAACCGAACTCTTTTATCTTTTCATAAATTCAATATTAACTACTTAAATTTCCTCGCTATTCTTTTGCATTTCTCATTGAACCTAGAAAAATCAGTTGGGCGTGGATTTATAGTGCCAGCTATTGGTTTCACAGTGCTTTGAAAAAATCTTAGCCTCACCCGCGTTCGCTTAGGTGAGAATTTTTTTAAGTCATGTGAAATCAATAGATTGTACAAGAAACTGTGATCCAGCTGATTTATCTAGGTTGAAGCAACTAACATTTAGCAAGCTTGCTTTAATGAGGAACACACACAAAATTACCACGTTACTTTTAACTAACGACTTAAATCAAACTTGCTTTTCTTGGGTCAAAAGTAAAATTAATAATTTACTTAGTGCCTTAAGCCAGGAATTACTTTTAAGCCATGAGCAAGAAATTAAATCTAATCTTTTACAACTTGAAAAATGATTTTTCTTAATAGAGATGTTATTATTCAAATAATTACATGTAACCCTGCCAAAAGCGATGTCGACAGACACTGAAGTACCAATTAACCAAAAGCTTTCTATAGAATTTAAAAGTACTTCATTTAGCGTACCGGTTCTGAATATTTATAGTGCGAATATAAATCAAATTAATCTTCAACTTGGCGAAAAAATATCCCAGGCACCTGATTTCTTCAGGAATTCCCCTTTGATACTAGACATTCATGAATGTAATCTTCAAGAACAAAAACTTGATCTTGCTAGCCTGATAGATATTCTTCATAAAAATAAATTAATCCCAATCGCAATTAGCGGAGCCACTAAAGAACAGAACAACATAAGTCTTAAACGCAAGATTGCCGTGCATAATATTCTCAAAACCGACCCAGTGAACAATAAAAAAACTGGATTATTAGCTAATGAAAAAAAAGATATTCCATCAAACGCCCCAGCCCCCACAACTGAAACACGGCCAGTAGAAAACCAATTAATTTGTCATCCTGTTCGTTCTGGTCAACGCATTTATGCAAAAGGGGATTTAACAATCTTATCGCATGTTAGTGCGGGTGCAGAAATCATGGCTGAAGGTAATATTCATGTCTACGGCGCGCTTAGAGGTAGAGCATTAGCGGGCGTACAAGGCAACATCAAAAGCCGAATTTTTTGTTCAGCTCTCGAAGCAGAGCTGGTTTCTATTGCTGGTCATTACAAAGTTAATGAAGAGCTAACCAAAGTTGAGGCCAAAAGACCTGCACAAGTTTTTTTACAGGAACAAGCATTGATCATAAAAAACTTGTAGAACAAGAAAGGTAAATACCAGTATGAATTGGAAATATAGATTTTTTTATATCTACAGTTGTGAGATGGTTTCCATTGCTGGCAAGCAATAAAATTGTACAAAAAAATTTGCTCGCAAATGATAGATACTCTTAAAAGATCACTGCCATTAGGGAGCTGGAAATAAATAATCATCCATTATTGGGCAGGATTTTTGTTTGTCTTTGATCGTGCAGCAATAGGCGCATAGCAGGCTATGTAACTGTTGCTGCACGATCAAAGACGGACAAAAAGACCCACAAGATTGGATGATGATTTTTTTTCCATCTCCCTTAGACTAGAATTTCTTTCGCACCCTTGCGAATTAAAGGCACGTTGGTTATTAATGCTTTCACTTTTTAGAAAATACAGAAATATAAGATGGACGCATTATTTATTGCGAGCTTCCTTTTGTTTATAAACACCATTTTTAGAGGATAAAAAATTGGCTAGAATCATTGTCGTAACTTCAGGAAAAGGCGGCGTAGGAAAAACCACAACAAGTGCGGCTATCGCTATGGGACTGGCCAAAAAGGGTCATAAAACTGCCGTTATTGATTTTGATGTAGGACTGCGAAATCTTGATTTAATTATGGGCTGCGAACGACGCGTAGTTTATGATTTCATCAATGTCATTAGTGGAGAAGCGACGCTTAGACAAGCATTAATCAAGGATAAACGTTGCAATCAGCTTTTCATTTTACCTGCATCGCAAACCCGTGATAAAGAAGCCTTAACTCAAGAAGGCGTGGGTAAAGTTTTAGAAGAACTTTCTAAAGAATTTAAATACATTGTTTGCGATTCACCTGCCGGAATTGAACGAGGCGCTAATTTAGCAATGTACTTTGCTGACGATGCTTTTGTTGTAACCAACCCAGAAGTCTCATCAGTCAGAGATTCTGATCGCATGCTAGGCATTCTTGCCAGCAAATCCCGACGAGCTGAAAAAGACGAAGAACCTATTAAAGAATATTTACTCTTAACTCGCTACTCGCCATCAAGAGTAAAGCTAGGTGAAATGTTAAGTGTTGAGGATGTTCAGGACATTCTTTCCTTGAATTTATTAGGTGTTATTCCCGAATCAAAATCCGTTTTAAATGCATCCAATTCGGGTATACCTGTGATTTTAGATGAAGACAGCTCAGCAGGCCAGGCATATACTGATGTAGTTGCTCGTTATTTAGGGGAAGACAAACCTCACCGCTTTATTAATGAAGAAAAAAAAGGCTTGTTTGGTAAATTATTTAGGAGCAAATAATGAGTTTACTGGACTATTTTAAATCAACGAAACCTAAATCTGCCTCAATCGCAAAAGAACGTTTGCAGATCTTAGTGGCTCATGAACGTGCCTCAAGAAACCAGCCTTCTTATTTACCCAAATTGCAACGAGAATTACTTGCTGTTATACAAAAATATGTTAATGTTGATCAGGATGCTATTTCTATCAACTATGAACAAGATGAAAATCAGGAAATTTTAGAACTTAATATAGTTTTACCTGAAGATGCAAAAAAATAACAAAATTTATTAACTATTAAAACAAGAGAGAAACTATGTCAGATGATATTGGTATTGCAGCAGGAAAAGTATGGGAATATCTTAAAAAGAATGGCGCAACCAGTGTTACTAAAGTAACCAATGAAACTGGATTAGGCCGTAGCGAAGCACAAAGAGCAATCGGCTGGTTAGCTAAAGAAGGTAAGCTAAATTTTGAAATAGAAGGTCGCACTGAATTGTTGTCGTTGAAATAACTAAAGATACTTATTGCATTCCAATTATCTTTACACCAAGAAAAAGGTATTCCTGCAATAGAGTTTTATTTGCAGGAATGATTTCTCTGGGATTATCCTATTAATATGGCTATCAAGCCTAAATTTTCTAGTTAAATACTGGCTAGGAAAGAGCCCTTACAGGCTCAGGCGTAGCAACATCTCAACATGCATGATTTCTATTCCCACCCAATTATCGTCTTTTTATTCATATTCCATCAACTTTGATTTGATAAATATTGTAGAGCGGAGTTCAGTCATATTTCAATTTTTAGCGAACTAAAGTCCGCTCTATATCATATTCAACCCATCTACCCAAAATTCACCTAGCACCAAACATACACTGCTATTTCAATTATTAAAATGATTACTCCACACATCTTTTGAGTAAGATAACTCGCAGTAAATAAAAAACCACCATGGGCAGGATTTTTGTTTGTCTTTAGTTGTGTAGCAATAGGCGCATAGCCAGCTACGTAACTATTGCTACACAACTAAGGACGGACAAAAAGACCCCAGCAAGATGGGTAGTTTATTTATTGCGCCTTTGCCTAATGATTTTGGTTTAATTCAACTTACAATAAAAACATCGTAGCCAAACCCAAAAAGGCCAGAAATCCAACACAATCCGTTACTGTTGTTAATAAAACCCCACCCGCTAATGCAGGATCAATTCCCATCTTATCGAGTACGAGGGGAATACTGGCACCTGCAAGCGCCGCACAAACCAGGTTAATAACCATTGCTGCGCCTAATAACAGCCCTAAATTAATACTTTGAAACCAGAGACTGGCAAGTATCGCAACCACAACAGCCCACAAAATGCCATTAATCACACCCACTGACAATTCTTTAATTAACAATTGAGTCGCATTGGCTGCACTGACCTGTCTTAATGCCAATCCTCTAACAACTAAAGTTAAAGTTTGACTTCCTGCAATTCCACCCATGCTTGCAACAATAGGCATCAATACGGCTAAAGCAACAATCTGTTGTAGAGTGGCTTCAAATAAACCAATAACCCATGATGCTAGAAATGCCGTAACCAAATTAACACCCAACCAGACTGCCCGTCGTTTTGCACTAGTCAGAACGGGAGCAAACATATCTTGCTCCTCATCCAGACCCGCCATACTCATTATTGTGTGATCAGCTTTTTCTCTGATAATACCGACAACATCATCAATAGTCACACGTCCTAACAAGCGTCCTTTTTCTGTAACTACTGGTGCCGATAAAATTTCTCTCTGCTCAAATAACATTGCTACGTCAGCCGCCTGCATCTGATAGGGAATACCGGTAACTTTAGCATCCATTGCATCAGTAACTTTTGTTTCGGGGTTATTAGTGAGCAAATCTGATAAAGACAATACACCCAGAACTCGATCTGCTCGGTCAACTACAATTAAGCTATCTGTTGAAGAAGGCATTGCATTTCTCTTACGCAAATAACGCATCACCACATCCAGACTGACATCGGCTCGGATAGTCAACACGTCTAATGACATCAAGCCTCCTGCTGTATGGTCATCGTAAGCCAATACCGATTCAAGTCGATTTCGCTCATGAACCCCCATTGAATCCATCACTTCAGACAGTAAAGGCTCAGGCAATACATGCAACAAATCAACCATATCATCCGATTCCAGATTCTCAGTTGCCTTGATCAAATCTCGTCGATCTGTCATCTGTAAAAGGTTTTGCCCAACATCTGCATTAACTTTTACTAGAATTTCCCCCATCACACTAGGAGGTATAACCTTCCATATCCTTTTTCTTTGGGGTAAATCCAGTGCTTCAAGTATAAACGCAGTTTCAGCCGGATAGAGCGAATGAATAAGGTTTCTTATTTCAATCTGAGAATCCTTTGCTAATAATTCAGAAATTTGTATTAATAAGTTATTGTTATTATTTTGGTTTTCAATAGATGATGGCATAAGTGTTAATTTAAATATAAGGGGTAATATTTTTCTACATTACGCCTTGGCAATTGAAATCGTGCTTTGATCGTCGCATCCTAATAGGCAGTTACAACCTTGGAATCCCGTAAACATTATATACTTCTCACTGCCTCAGCTACAGATTTATGACGGTTATTTTTTCCCACCAGAATTCCGAAAACCTGATCGCACGAAGCATCAGAGAAAAGGATCAGCTAGCTAATAATACAACCATCCTTTCAAGAATCGACAAAATCAAATAAATATCTATCTCAAATAAAACAGCTTAGCTGAATAAAAAGGCATGAAAACCCTCAACCCAGTTTCTCTGATGGCATTTTATACATCGTCTTTATCACCAGAAACTATCGATGACTTCCGGTTTTTTCTTTATGTTTGATAATTTGACGATCTAATTTATCGACCATACTATCAATAGCCTGATACATATCTTCTTTCGTATCTTCTGCAAATAATTTTGCACCGCTAATTTGTACCGTTGCTTCTGCTTTCTGTTCAAGTTTCTCAACGGTCAAAATAACATGTACATCCGTTACGTTATCAAAATGACGTTTAAGCTTACCTATTTTTTCTTCAGCGTATACGCGCAATGATTCAGTTACTTCAACGTGGTGCCCAGTTATACTAACTTGCATGGATTAAACTCCTTATGTATTTTTTTACCAGTCATCATAAAAGACGTTTTCTCTGGCTTGATGATGGAATAGACATGGCATCTCGATATTTGGCAATGGTACGACGAGCTACATTAATGCCCTTTTCCTGTAATAGTTGTGACATTTTACTGTCACTTAATGGTTTTGCCGGATTTTCACTCTCTATCAACTCTGTTATTATCGCCCGAATTGCAATGGCTGAACATTCTCCTCCACTCTGAGTTGAAACATGGCTAGAGAAAAAATATTTGAATTCTACTATACCATTGGGTGTATGCATATATTTCTGATTAGTAACCCGAGATATAGTTGATTCATGTAATTCCAGTTCTTCAGCTATATTTCTCAATACCATCGGTTTCATTGCAATAGCGCCGTATTCAAGAAATCCTTCCTGTTTTTCAACAATACTTTTAGCCACACGTAATAAAGTATCATTTCTACTATGCAAACTCTTGATAAACCAGCGTGCTTCCTGCAAATGTTCCTTCATGCTAACATTATCTTTACTGTTATCTGCCCTTTTTATCATTCCTGAATAGGAAGAGTTTATGCGTAATTTTGGGGTAAGATCGGGATTTAAATTGACCTGCCATTGACCCTGATGTTTTGCCACATAGACATCAGGGACTATGTATTCAGACTCTATACTTTGTATTTCTGATCCTGGCTTTGGATTCAGACTTCTAATTAAGGTAATAATTTCTTTTAATTGAAGTTCTGTTAAACCTAATCGCCTCATTAACCTGGCTTGGTCATGCATAGCCAGCAAATCGAGATGACGCCTGACTAAATCTGTCGCCTCATTCTTGAAAGGCACGGATTCTGGCAATTGATTTAGCTGTATCAATAAACAATCGACAAGATCCTTTGCGGCAATACCAATTGGGTCAAAATTCTGAACTCTGTGCAAAACCGCTTCAACTTCATCCAGCTCCAGATCATCCAACTGAACATATAAGTCTTGAAAAATATTTTCTATAGGCTCAGAAATATAACCATCACTATTGACTGAATCAATAATCGCAACGGCAATGGCCCTATCCTTTTCAGACATTGAAACCAATTCCAGCTGCCCCATCAGATAATCAAGCAATGTAACTGATTTACTACGTTGAGGTTCAAAATCAATGCTTTCAGATGAAGCTACAGCAGGCTGGGTATTCTCAAAAACATCTTCCCAGTTTGAATCTACTGGTAACTCATCAGGCATTTCAGTTTGCGATCCTTCACTAGTTTTTTCTTCCTCAACTTTTGTTTCCGAAGGCTTTTGCGTAGCCAAAACCTCTTCATCAACTTCAAGCATCATATTTGATTCAAGTGCCTGCTGAATTTCTTGTTGTAAATCCAGTGTTGACAGCTGTAACAATCTGATCGCCTGTTGTAACTGAGGCGTCATTGTCAAGCTTTGACCAATACGTAACTGTAAAGATTGTTTCATTAAATAGTATTATCCAGCTTTTTTGCCATTTAAAAATTATCTCCTAGGAAAAAAATGCGATGATTTAGGTAATACTCAATAAATAAACTACCCATATTGGGCAGGATTTTTATTGTATTCTGAAATGTAGAAATAGACGCATAGCAAGCTACATAACTATTTCTATATTTCAGAATACGGTCAAAAAGACTAGCAAGATAGGCACTTATTTTATTGCGAGTTGCCTTAGATCAATACTAACATAGAATTTCTATTCATTTTCACCGCAATCTCAGATCTAGCAGGAAAAAACATCAAGTATTTTTGACAATATAATTAAAGACTAAAGTTGTCACCTAAATACACTTTTCGCACTTCTTCATTAGCCACAATTTCTTCAGTACTTCCTTCAGCAAAGACTTTTCCTTCATTCAGTATATAAGCTCGATCACATATTTCCAGTATAGCTCTTTCTTTATGTTCGGTAATTAAAATACCTATCCCCCGCTGTTTTAGATGAGAAATTAAATTCTGCAAATCAATCACTGAAATAGGATCTACACCTGCAAAAGGCTCATCCAGTAAAATAAATTGCGGGTCTGTCGCCAAAGCTCGGGCTATTTCAACGCGTCGCCTTTCTCCACCGGACAAACCTAAAGCAATTTGATCACGTAAATGAGACACACTTAGCTCATCTAACAGCTCTTCAATCAATAATTCTGCCTGACCTTTGGTCAAATCAGAACGAACCTGAATAACTGCACGTAAATTATCCGCAACCGATAATTTACGAAACACAGAAGGTTCCTGTGCCAGATAGCCAATTCCAAGCCTGGCTCTATTATGCATGGGATAGTGGGTTATATCGACATCATCCAAAAATATACTGCCACTATCTGCTTTAACCAAACCAACCAGCATATAAAAACTAGTGGTTTTTCCTGCTCCATTGGGGCCTAATAAGCCAACGACCTCACCATCATCAACATGTAAACTGACGCCATCAACTACATTTCGTTTGTTATAAGTTTTAATTAATCCCTTTCCGGATAATCGAGTCATTGAGAGTCCTTATTCGCATCTTGCTCCACTTGACCCTCTGTTTCTTCTACCTTAGCCTGTGCTTTAGGCTTAAAAACAGAATGAACTCTTTTAGCATCTGATGACTTCTCTCCCGCTTTAATCAAATAATTCTTGCTGTCATAGATTATTAGTCGACTTGAAGACCGATTATTTCCCTGAGATACAACGGCTTTCTCCCTTAAAAACAATTGGTTTTTGTTGGGGTAGTATTCACCCGTCAAAGCTTCCCCATGAATTTCATCTTTACCTTTTCCTGGCAATTGCCTAAATTTCGCTGGTTTTCCGGTAAACACCATTTTCTCAATCGCCCCCTTTTTAAGATGAACAACCAGCTTATCTGAATTAATATGCAGACTTCCCTGTACAGTAACCACATCCCCAGTATAGATACTGATACCGGTTTCATCATTAAAACTCGCTGTATTTGAATCTATATAAACGGGCTGGTTTGAATCGCTATCAAGTGCCATCACCTCCATGTTAGCTAATAATAAAATTGTACCTAACAAAACCTTAATTAAGTTCATATCGCCCTTTAACTTTCGACAAAAATTTTAAATCGACAGGTTTAGAAAAGGTAATCTCTAATCCAACACCTTCCGTCCTGTTTTTACTATCAAATAATTCCGCCCATTGATCCGTTTCAGCATAGCTAGTGGATAGTAATACTTGTAACTCTGAGGTATTCAGATTAAATGGCTCAAGGGTTTCTGCCGCATCTCTACTAATATAAACCTGTCCACTCAATAATAAATGATCGCCATCGGCTTCTAAAATACCTGCATCTGACTGAATCACCCAAGGAGGCAGATCCGGGTTATACAAGATCATGATGGGATTCTCTAAATGCGTGGTTCCATCATCGCTGTAATGAATCATTCCATCAGCCATTAATTTGTTCTTTAACAATCCGTCCAAATCCATTACTTTTTTTACATAGCCCGAACTAAAGTAGTCAGCAGGACTATGCTCGGCAACCTTTTGGGGTACCTCTATTGTTTCTTCAAAAAGATCGGCTAAAAACCAGGAGGTAATCACCAAAAAAGATAAAAGTGAATAAACTCGGAGCTGTCCATTCATTGAGTATAGCTCTTTAATACAGCTTCAAAAGTACCTTGTGCCTGCATAATCAAATCACAAACCTCTCTAACAGCGCCTAATCCACCTTGCGTATCGGTACACCAATCAGCATATTTCTTAACTGACAAATTCGCATCATTCACCGCAATAGGCAGCCCAACTCGCGTCATGACTGGTAAATCCAGCAAATCATCGCCAACATAAGCTATCTGACTCGGTTCAATGGCAAGGTTTTGCATAATTTCATTAAACGCGGCTATTTTATTTTCATGTCCCTGATAGACAATATCGACCCCCAAACTCTTCATACGTAGGGCAACAGAATTTGATTTGCGCCCAGAAATTATCGCCACTTCAACCCCCGTCTGGCGTAACAATTTAATCCCATGACCATCTCGGGCATGAAAACATTTATATTCATTGCCATTATCATCAAAAAATAATCGCCCATCCGTTAATACCCCATCAACATCAAGAATCAATAACTTTATGTTTTTGGCTTTATTAAATATTTCCTGCATTTATTTTATAAACCTTAATCGTATTAAACAATCCCAATACGCACTAAATCATGCATATTTACTGCGCCAATCAATTGGTTATTATCATCAACAATCAATAAGGCATTAATTTTTTTCTTCTGCATAATTTTCATGGCTTCAGCCGCTAAAATTCCAGAATCAATCACTTTACAAGGGTGGGTCATCACATCAGCAATACAAGTAGTTTGAATATTCAGGTTTTTTTCCAGCATACGTCGTAAATCACCATCAGTAAAAACCCCAACCACCTGATTATGCAGATTGACAATAGCCGTCATACCTAATTTTTTTTCTGTCATTTCCAGAAGCGCATCACTGACTAGCGCATTTTCCATTACTGAGGGTACTTCCATACCTGAATGCATTATATCACTGACCATTAACAATAAACGCTTACCCAGAATGCCACCAGGATGGGATAATGCAAAATCTTCTCGGGAAAAACCTTTGGCTTCCAATAACGAAACGGCTAAAGCATCCCCCATAACTAATGCAACTGTAGTACTTGATGTGGGAGCAAGCCCTAATGGACAAGCCTCATTTTCTACTGCAACATCAATATGTACCGTTGAAAACTTGGCCAAAGATGATTCTGGATTTCCAGTCATGGCAATAAACGGCACATTAATACGTTTAATGATAGGTAAAATAGTCAAAACCTCACCTGTTTCACCCGAATTAGAAAGCGCCAATACTACATCCTGCTGGGTAATCATACCTAAATCACCATGACTAGCCTCACCAGGATGCACAAAAAAAGCGGGCGTTCCTGTACTTGCCAAAGTCGCGGCAATTTTACCTGCTATATGTCCCGACTTACCCATACCCGTTACAATCACTCGCCCTTTACAATTAAGCATTAAATGACAAGCTTGCACAAACGCATCATTAATTTTTTCTTCTAGTGCTAAAACTGCCTGGGCTTCAGTTTTAATAACCGCCAAGCCTAAAGCCTTTAGATTCAAATCATCTGCTTTCATATTTATACGAAGGTACTTTGAAAAAGAACCCATTGATAACTACAAAAAGCTATCAACAAACCACCACCTTCCCAGCGATTAATTTGACCGGATTTTTTCACCCCATAACCTAAAACAAATAAAACCCCGGTAAGCGCCAGCATGACCGGAAAATCTCGTGTAATAACACTTTCAGCAACGGGGCCAGGCGCTATCAATCCTGGCAAAGAATAAACGGCAAGCAAATTGTACATATTTGAACCGATAATATTTCCTACCGCCAGATCGTCTTCTTTTTTTAATACACTGCTAATAGAAGCAGCCAATTCTGGCAAACTAGTTCCCAATGCAACAATAGTCAAACCAATTACCAGATCACTGACACCAAAAGACTCAGCAATATTAACCGCAGCAAAGACCAATAATTTTGAACTCAATAACAAACCTATTAAACCTGCAATAAAATACAGTCTGGCTTTCTCTATGGGAAAATCTACTGGCATATCATTTAAAACATCCTGTTCTAATGGATCAATAGAATAATCATTCAAAGCCGCATCTCTTCTCTCTTGCCTGGCAATTCTAATTAACCAGGCCAGAAATACAATCAGTATGGCTATCATTATCAGCCCATCAGTTCTATCCAGCCCATCAAAGGCCAAAATAAAACAAACAACACTTACCAGCATTAAGACAGGAAGTTCACGTTTTAGAAGCTCTGACTTAAATGCCAAGGGTGAAATAATTGCGGTACAACCGAGAATCAACCCCACATTAGCGATATTTGAACCGATAGCATTACCCACCGCCAAGCCTGTATTTCCTTGCCATGAAGCAATCGCTGAGACCAATATTTCTGGGGCAGATGTACCTAAGCCAACAATGGTCAAACCAATTAACAACGGTGAAACACCATAATTTTTTGCAATAGAGACAGTTCCAGTAACAAATTTATCTGCCGAGAAAACCAAAATAACTAAACCAAAGACCAGGCCTACAAAATTGAATAACATAGAATGAGATTTTAAAGTAAAAGATAAACGCTCTATTATGCCATTTTTATTCTTGGCTCACCAAAAGTATAAAGTATGTCCAATATAAAATGCCTGCTAAACCATTTAAATTATTTCGTTACCAGGTTCAAAAAATGGAGAAATTAATAGATTGTCAAAAGTTCAATAGATATCTCTAATCGTAACCATAAAAACTATAGATTGACTTAACCTACATATCTCAGAGAAAATGTATAATTAACTTATCAAAAATCAATTCATAACGCATGGATAATAGCGTAACATCCAAAGACAATCTGGTTTCAATTCAAAACCTTACTTTTTCTCATGGAAACAGAAAAGTTTTCAATGATTTATCATTAAATATTGTCCGAGGAAAAATTACAGCTATCATGGGTCCTAGTGGCACAGGGAAAACAACCTTATTAAAATTAATTGGTGGACAACTGCAACCTGAGCTAGGCAAAATTTTTGTGGGCAACCAAAATATCCACGAATTGAAGCGTGCTGACTTATTTACCCTTAGAAAAACCATGGGCATGCTATTTCAAAGTGGTGCCTTGTTGACTGATATTAATGTTTTTGACAATGTTGCCCTTCCATTAAGAGAACATACTGCACTTAATGAATCCATGATAAGAAGTCTGGTTTTAATGAAACTGAATGCAGTCGGGTTACGCGGGGCGCGAAATTTAATGCCCAATCAATTATCTGGAGGCATGGCTAGAAGAGTTGCATTAGCCCGAGCCATAGCACTTGACCCAATGATGATCATGTATGACGAACCCTTTACAGGTCAAGATCCTATTTCCTTAGGCACTTTGGTCAAGTTAATTAAAGAATTAAGTAATGCACTGGGTCTGACTAGTATCATTGTTTCGCATGATGTAGAAGAAACTGCTAGCATTGCTGATTACATATATGTCTTAGCCGAAGGAAAAGTGGTCGGACATGGAACACCAGAACAAATATCCAACAGCGACTCGCAATGGGTACAACAATTCATGAAAGGCAAATCAGATGGACCGGTTCATTTTCATTATCCTGCATTAGATTATGCAGATGATCTTTTTCAAACCGATGAGATTAATTCTGGTTGATTAATATTTTTCCAGACTTTGGGAGTGAGGATATTATTAAATCCTCACTCCTTACTTCAACACTACCACCCTTATAAAATTTATGCAGCCGACAAAATTGTTTAAGCAAAGACAAAAATCTCGCCTGGTTTTACTACCAAAAACCAATTGAAGCCATGGCATTTTTTCAAAATCTAGGTAAAAACACCTTATCCAGCCTAGCGAAACTAGGGCGAAGCTTTTATTTCCTGATTAATATTTTGTCGGGTTTAGTTTCAGTTATATTGCGCCCCAGACTATTAACCAAGCAACTCTATTCCATAGGCGTTTTATCCTTTTTTATTATTTCTATCTCAGGTTTTTTTGTGGGTATGGTGCTAGGATTTCAGGGCTTTCATATACTTTCAGATTTTGGAGCAGAAGAAACGCTAGGCGTCATGGTTGCAGCTTCATTGGTCAGAGAACTCGGCCCCGTTGTATCAGCTCTGCTTTTTGCTGGACGAGCTGGCTCTGCCTTAACCGCTGAAATTGGATTAATGAAGGCTACCGAACAACTTTCCGGTATGGAAATGATGGCTATTGACCCTATCAAACGTATCATTGCTCCCCGTTTTCTGGCTGGCTTTATGGTAATGCCTCTACTTGCAGCCCTGTTTAGTTCGATTGGCGTCATGGGCGGCCATCTAATTGGCGTGACTATGCTAGGTGTTGATGAGGGTTCTTTCTGGTCTCAGATGCAGTCAACTCTCGACTTCCGAGAAGATATTCTCAATGGTATCATCAAAAGTATAGTCTTTGGTTTTATGATTTCATGGATCGCCTTATTTGAAGGTTATGATGCAACACCCACTTCCGAGGGGGTAAGTCGCGCAACAACACGCACAGTAGTCAATTCCGCTTTTACTATTCTGGGTCTAGATTTTATCTTAACTGCTCTCATGTTTGGAGATTTTTAACATGCAAAATACAACTACCCAAGAAATACTAGTCGGGTTATTTGTCGCTTGCGGCATTGCTGCTCTGTTTTTTATGGCAATGCAAATCAGCAACCTTAGTTCTTTATCTAAAGATCAGGTCTATACAATCAGTGCAGCATTTGAAAACTCAGGCGGACTAAAAGTCAAATCGTCCGTTTCTGTTGCAGGGGTTCGTATTGGCAGAGTTTCTGCTATTTCTCTAGACAAGGAAAGCTATTATTCCATTGTAAAAATGCAAATAGACTCTCAATATAATTTGCCAGAGGATACTTCAGCCAGTATTTTTACTGCCGGAATACTCGGTGAACAATATATAGGTTTAGACCCAGGTGGCTCAGACGAACATCTTAAAGATCAAGATAGCATTGAAATCACACAACCTGCCCTAATATTAGAACAACTTGTCTTTAAATTTTTCACTAATAAAGAAGATAAAGCAGAAGAATGATGTCGACATTTAAATTGCTGAAACAAACCAATAGAGAGTACCTGATTAAGGGTGATCTCACTTTCTTTACCATTAACGACAAATCTGCCCAACTCTTGCATTTATCAAAATCTAGGGATGAAATTTGTGTGGATTTATCACAGGTCAATTCAACGGATAGTGCTGGGCTCGCATTGATTGTAGAATGGATAAAACTGGCTAAACAGGCTGATACCCGATTGGTATATAAAAATACGCCTCAGCAATTGCTGACACTTTCTCAGCTTTGCGGTTTTGAATATGAGCATATTTTTGTCTAGAAATAGATTTGAATACTTTATCTCAATAGTCAGGAAATAAACCAGCTTACTGCTGTTGCTTCCCTAAAGGGTGAGGATTTAATAATATCCGAAAGTTTGACGCAGGACGTTTATTTGTCACCTCGGCAATTGCTCCTGCATTGCCGAGGTGACAAATAAAAAGATTAGAAAAGCTTTAGCGATTCTTATGCTTTAGGACAAGTCAAGATTCGGATATTATTTAATCCTCGCTCCTAAACACCTATCACCCCTTATTAACTTAGACACAAGCTCTATGGATAAACTACTTATTACCGGCGGCACCAAACTTTCAGGACAACTTAGAATTTCTGGAGCAAAAAATGCAGCCCTGCCTATCCTGGCTGCCGCACTTCTTAGCGAAGAACCCGTTACCATAGGTAATATCCCTCATTTGCATGACATTACTACCACCATGCAATTATTGGGACAAATGGGCGTACACCTCACAATCGATGAAAAAATGAAAATCGAAGTGAATTCAAATACCATTAACAAATTTGAAGCGCCTTATGAATTAGTCAAAACCATGCGAGCATCCATTCTGGTTTTGGGGCCTTTATTAGCCCGATTTGGAGAGGCGCATGTCTCTTTACCTGGAGGCTGTGCAATCGGGACACGCCCTGTAGATATTCACATTGACTCGCTAATTAAAATGGGAGCCGATATTCGAGTTGAAGCGGGGTATATTCATGCAAAAGCCAAACGGTTAAAAGGTTGTAAACTGGTATTGGAAAAAGTCACTGTAACGGGAACTGAAAATTTACTAATGGCTGCTGCATTAGCTGATGGAACGACCATTATAGAAAATGCCGCCAAAGAACCAGAAGTAACTGATCTAGCTTATTTTTTAAATGCAATGGGTGCAAAAATAAGTGGAATAGGCACTGATATTTTAACTATTGAGGGTGTAACAAAACTTGGCAAAAAAGACCTTCATTACAACATCCTTCCTGACCGTATCGAAACCGGTACTTATTTAATCGCAGCTGCCATAACCCGAGGTAAGATAAAACTTAAAGATACTCGCCCTGACACACTAGATGCAGTACTTGAGAAATTACGCGAGGCAGGCGCAGATATTACAACAGGAGAAGACTGGATAGAACTTGATATGCATGGCAAGCGACCCAAAGCAGTCAGTATTCGGACAGCCCCTTACCCCGCTTTTCCTACTGATATGCAAGCCCAATTTACCGCTATGAATACGGTTGCAGAAGGCGTCGGCGTAATAACTGAAACAGTGTTTGAAAATCGATTTATGCATATTCAAGAAATGCAACGCATGGGAGCCGATATTCAACTTGAATCCAACACGGCTATATGCACAGGACGCGACTATTTAACTGCCGCACCAGTGATGGCTACCGATTTACGCGCATCTGCAAGCCTAGTTCTGGCTGGACTAGTTGCCAGAGGTGAAACCTTGGTTGATCGTATTTACCATATTGACAGAGGATATGACCATATCGAAGAAAAGCTGGCTCAACTTGGTGCCACTATTCGGCGCATTCCTAATTAATTCCTTGTCCATAGGCAAATAAATCACATAACATCTGCTTCAGTATTTTTTTATAAAAAACCAAGTATCAGCATAAATCATTATATTATTTAATTTATCCCTCTTCACTCAGGCTTTACCATGTTAACAATTGCTGTATCAAAAGGTCGTATTTATGACGATGCACTTCCTTTTTTAGAAGAAGCAGGAATCATCCCGATTGATGATCCGAAGAAAAGCAGAAAACTGATTTTGCGCACCACTAAAGACGATGTTCAACTCGTTATCATTAGAGCGACAGATGTTCCTACCTTTGTTGAATATGGCGCTGCAGATATGGGTATAGCAGGAAAGGACGTTTTATTGGAACATGGTGCAGAAAGTTTGTATGAGCCACTTGATTTAGGCATTGCCAAATGCAGATTAATGACTGCTGCACCTGTCAATGCACCTGAAATATCCGGAAGAGTTAGGGTCGCCACAAAATATGTTAAAACAGCACAGCGTTATTTTGCCAGCATTGGTGTTCAGGCTGACATTATCAAGCTTTATGGTGCCATGGAATTAGCACCTTTGGTCGGTCTTGCTGATTGCATTGTCGATGTCGTCGATACCGGAAATACACTCAAGGCTAATGGCCTTGAACCCAGAGAATTAATCACTCACATCAGTTCACGCCTGATTATCAATAAAGCATCCATGAAAATGAAACATCAGATTATACAAACACTCTTGGATCAATTTGAAAAAACCCTAGAAAAACGCACTTAAGCTATGGCTGTCATTAAAATCACTAAACTTAGTACTTCAGATGCAGCATTTCACAATCAATTAAAAAACCAATTGAGCTGGGATGAAACAGATGATCTTGAAATTCACCAGCGAGTCATTGAGATTATCAGTTCAGTTAGAAAAGACGGTGACCAGGCAGTAGTGAATTTCACTAATCAATTTGATCAGACAGATTTCAAAGAATTATCAGAATGCCAACTCTCTTCAGATGATTTGAAACAAGCTCTAAAAAATCTACCAGCCGAACAAGCCGAAGCACTTCAGACAGCAGCAAATCGCATCAAAGTCTATGCTGAACAACAAAAAATGCAATCATGGCAATATCAAGAAGATGATGGCACAATTTTGGGACAAAAAATCACCGCTTTAGACAAAGTTGGACTTTACGTGCCGGGAGGCAAAGCTGCCTATCCTTCATCCGTTCTAATGAATGCTATTCCTGCAAAGGTTGCAGGTGTTAAAGAAATTATCATGGTGGTTCCAACACCTCGTGGAGAAACCAATCAGCTGGTACTTGCTGCTTCTTGCATAGCTGGGGTTGATAAAGTATTTACAATTGGCGGCGCACAAGCAGTTGCAGCACTAGCTTATGGAACACAAACCATCCCCTCGGTTGATAAAATCGTAGGTCCAGGCAATATCTATGTCGCTACAGCAAAAAAACTGGTTTTTGGAAAGGTGGGCATCGACATGATTGCCGGGCCTTCTGAAATACTGATCATCTGCGATGGAAAAACCAATCCAGACTGGATTGCAATGGATCTATTTTCTCAAGCAGAACATGATGAAGATGCTCAGGCCATTTTAATTTCTGATCAGGCGGATTTTCTAGATCAAGTCGAAAAAAGCATTAATCGCCTGCTGCCTGAAATGGAACGAAAAGATATAATTGCCGCATCATTAAGTGCTAGAGGCGCATTAATAAAAGTTGATAACCTTATTCAAGCTGCTGAAGTAGCCAATATTATTGCCCCAGAACATCTGGAATTATCTGTTGAAGACCCAGAAGCACTAAACCAGCATATCCGCCATGCCGGGGCAATATTTCTAGGTCGATACACTGCTGAAGCATTAGGAGATTATTGCGCTGGGCCAAATCATGTTCTGCCAACTTCTAGTACCGCTCGTTATTCTTCACCTTTAGGCGTTTATGATTTTCAAAAACGAACCAGCCTGATTAATTGCTCTGAATCGGGCGCTGATAAATTAGGAAAAACAGCCTCTGTGTTAGCCAGAGGTGAAGGCCTTACTGCTCATGCCCGTTCTGCGGAATACAGAATTAAATAAATTTTTCGCCATCTATTCTGTAAAGCGGACTTCAGTCCGCACTACATCCGTAGAAAACCCGCTTCAAAAATCAAATGACACAACAACTAATATCCAAAATTTTCCGTAAAGAAATTATCAACATTTCTGCTTATAAAGTTGCAGAATCAGAAAACCTGATCAAACTTGATGCGATGGAAAATCCCTATACATGGCCTGAAAATATCAAGGAAAAATGGTTAAACCAATTAAAAGACAGTCCTATCAATCGCTATCCAGATCCTGAAGCTAGACAACTAGTAGAAATAATTAGAAAAACCAATAACATTCCGCCTCAGAGTAAAATTTTATTGGGTAATGGATCGGACGAAATCATTCAACTTCTACTCATGGCATTGCCTACTGGCTCTCATGTATTGTCACCTGCCCCTGGCTTTGTTATGTATCGTCAAGTAGCATTGAGTCTAGGCCTTGACTATCATAGTGTTGCTCTCAAAGCGGATAACTTCGAGTTAGATATTTCTGCAATGCTTGATGCAATCCAAAAATTCCAACCTTTAATTATTTTTCTGGCTTATCCCAATAACCCAACCGGGAATCTATTTAATCAAAAGAGTATTGATCAAATATTAAAAATAGCACCCGGGCTTGTCATCCTGGATGAAGCCTATGCACCTTTTGCAAATGCAAGTTTTATTGATAAACTAACTGAGCACAAAAACTTACTGGTAATGCGTACTTTATCCAAACTGGGATTAGCAGGTCTACGGCTAGGCTTTATTGCAGGTGAACAACAAATCATTGAGCAACTGAATAAAATCCGTTTACCCTACAACATCAATATTTTAACTCAAAAAACAGCAGAATTCGCCCTACAAAACCAAGACTTGTTTAAGCAACAAACTCAACAAATATGTGAAGAAAGAACGCTAGTTTTAAAACAACTAAATCAATTACTCGGAATTACTGCCTTTGATAGCGCAGCAAACTTCATATTTTTTAAAACCCCGAAAAAGCAAGCCAATACAATTTTTGAGCAACTAAAAATCAGTGGTATTTTAATTAAAAACTTATCACCACAAGAAGGACTGTTAAGTGATTGTTTACGGGTAACCATTGGCAAACACCAAGAAAACAAGGCTTTTATAACGGCATTGACAGAAATCATTAATGACTTGTCATAAACACAAACCATCATCCTCACAATTCAATACTTGACCCTAAATAAATACACTTAATTTCACTAAAGCTCTAAATGAAATAGGGAAATAAACTAATTAATGGTTTTTTTACTAAAAAACCTCACGACAAAATCATCTTTATTCAAAAAAATCAATCTAATATTTCTAAAATTATTCCACTTAAATAAAAATAACAGCTTCAACAAAGGCCAGTTGAAATGGTATTATTAGCTGAAAATAATAATTAGGAACGGAAAATAAATAACTTGTACATTCTAGCGTAGAGTGTATTAGTTATTAATTCTGCGTCCCTTAGTTAAATTAACTAACTCATCGAACCAGGAGCTTTTTATATGAATAATGAAGGCGTCGATCAATCCAAACGCCAGTTTCTTACCGCTGCACTCACCGTAGTTGGCGCAGTTGGCACTGGATATCTAGCAGTCCCCTTCCTATCTCAAATGCAACCCAGCGCCAAATCAATGGCAGCGGGAGCACCCGTTGAAATTGATATCAGCAAAATCGATCCAGGACAGTTAATACGTGTTGCCTGGAGAGGAAAACCCGTCTGGATTTTATCAAGAACCCCCGCAGTACTAGAAATTTTAGAGAAAGATACCAATAAATTGGCTGATCCAGGTTCAAATGAATCTGAACAACCCGATTCTAGTAATAATACTTATCGTTCGATTAAACCTGAAATTTTCGTCGCAGTAGGTCTCTGTACTCATTTAGGCTGCTCACCTACCTTTAGACCAGAAATCGCACCGCATGATCTTGGCAATGACTGGAAAGGCGGTTTTTTCTGTCCTTGTCATGGCTCAGGCTTTGACTTGGCTGGACGTGTATTTAAATCAGTACCAGCACCCCATAATTTGATTATCCCCCCTTATCGCTATATTACTGAAACACAAATTATTGTGGGTGAAGACATTGACGAGGCAGTCGCATGAAAAAAATAATGAATGATTGTACCGATCGCATGAAAAACACCATGAATGTGAGTACAAACTGGGTACTTGATCGCTTTCCCATGTCAAAATTATGGAATGACCATATGGCGCAATACTATGCGCCTAAAAACTTCAATTTCTGGTATTTCTTCGGCTCACTTGCCTTATTGCTTCTGGTCAACCAGATTGTAACCGGCATATTACTGACCATGAATTATAAACCAGATGCCAAACTGGCCTTTGACTCTGTTGAATACATCATGCGTGATGTCAATTGGGGCTGGCTAGTTAGATACATGCACTCCACCGGTGCGTCAGCCTTTTTTATTGTGATTTATCTACATATGTTTAGAGGCATGATTTATGGATCATACAAAAAACCCAGAGAACTGGTCTGGATTTTTGGTATGCTTCTATTTGTCTGTTTAATGGCTGAAGCATTTATGGGATATTTGCTACCTTGGGGTCAAATGTCTTACTGGGGAGCACAAGTTATTATCTCTCTTTTTAGTGCTATTCCAGTGATTGGTGATGATTTGTCACTCTGGATCAGAGGTGACTATGTCATTTCAGACGCTACTCTGAATCGTTTCTTTGCCCTTCATGTTATTGCTGTTCCTTTAGCTTTGATCATATTGGTATTTTTACATATTGTTGCATTGCATGAAGTCGGCTCTAACAACCCCGACGGTATTGAAATCAAAGAATCAAAAGACCCGTGGGGCAAACCCGTTGATGGTATTCCCTTCCACCCCTACTATACAGTCAAAGACTTAGTAGGAATCGGTGTGTTTTTATTCTTTTTTGCCACTATTATTTTTTATATGCCTGAAATGGGTGGCTATTTTCTAGAGCATGCCAATTTTATTCCTGCTGACCCACTGGCAACACCTGAACATATTGCGCCTTTATGGTACTTCACGCCTTTCTATGCAATTTTAAGAGCTGTACCCGATAAATTTTTAGGCGTAGTTGCTATGGGTGGAGCGATAGTAGTTTTATTCCTTCTACCTTGGCTAGATCGCTGCAAAGTTAAGTCCATCCGATACAGAGGTGGAATTTATAAAAAATCATTGGCTTTATTTGTCATTAGCTTCATAGTTTTAGGCTATTTGGGCACCCAACCTGCAACACCAGGATACACTCTACTGGCTCGTGTTTTTACGACTATCTATTTTAGTTTTTTCTTAATGCTGCCTTTTTATACCCCTTGGGAAAAAACCAAACCAATCCCTGAAAGGTTAACAGACGAACCTGACCCAGAAATCAGAAATGCAGCTTTACTTGCAGCGTTTGATAAAATGACGAATAAACAAGAACCCATCAAAACCAAATGGGGAACAACTGTGACACCCAGAACACCAAACAAATCCGGCATTCTTGAGGTCATGATTCAATTGGCAAAAAAACTAAAAGAGAGTCTGGATTAATTATGAAAAAAATCATACTTACACTATTACTTTTATTGCCACTTGGCACCCTCTCGGCAGCAGGAAATGTTAACCTTTACAGCGTGGATATTGACCTGGAAGATTTCTCTGCAATGCAAAGGGGAGCAAAACATTATGTTACCAATTGCTTAGGCTGTCATTCAGCAAAGCACATGCGCTTTAAGCGTATTTCTATGGATCTGCAAATTGCAGAAGATGTTGTTCTTGCTGAGATAGCGCCAAAAGGAGCTCGTATTTATGACCAAATGCTAACTGCAATGGATAAACACGACTCTGGCAAATGGTTTGGAATAACCCCTCCAGATCTTTCCTTAATTGCTCGCTCCAAAGGCGCAGACTGGTTATACACTTATCTTAAAGGTTTCTATATTGATGGCACAAAACCTTTAGGTGTTAACAATACTGTTAGCCCTGGTATTGGTATGCCGAATGTATTCTGGAAACTACAAGGTCAGCAAACCGCCATTAAGGAAAACATCAATGGTCAAGAAATTATAAAATTTCTAAAAATAACTGAGACTGGTACCTTATCTCCCAAAGAATTTGATACCATGATCACTGAATTGGTGAATTTTCTGGTTTATGTAGGAGAGCCAGTTCAACTGGAAAGACTGCGGATGGGTAAATATGTCCTACTTTTCTTTATACTATTTACTGTAATTGCCTACTTGTTGAAAAAAGAATACTGGAAAGATATTCATTAAATAAACACATTACGAAACAGAATAACAAAGAGACAATTTTAATAAAAGAACCCCCTTTGTTATTCTGCCAAGTTTTCGATATAAGTACCCAAGTATAATTAA
>CAYNRB010000002.1:0-41167 GCA_964399475.1 uncultured Methylomarinum sp. | reverse complement strand
TATTATATTCAAGGTTATTTAGTCTGATTTCTTTAACTCTATGTCTACTACTGATATTTACATACAAAAGCATTTAACTAATTTGGTTGAATGGCAAAAAATTGGGGAAGCAAATATTTTTCCACCAGAAAGTCGCCTTGAACTCATCAATGGAGAGATTTTAGAAATGACTCCAATTGGATCGCGTCATGCTAGCCACCTTAAACGAATTAATAGATTATTTTCAGATTTTATTGATGATTCTGCTCTGATTGCTGTCCAGGATCCTGTACAACTGGGTGATTTGTCTCAACCAAAGCCTGATTTTATGCTGTTACGTCCTAGCATAGATTTTTATTATGAAAATCACCCGACTGCTAACGATGTATATTTATTAATTGAAATCGCTGAAAGCTCCTTAAAATATGACCGAAACTTAAAACTTCGCCTATACGCGTTACATAAAATTCCTGAATACTGGTTACTTAATGTGAATGATTCTTGTCTTGAAGTGTACCGACAACCCGAAAATGGTTTATATGCTGAAAAAACGACTCTACGAGCCGGAGATAAGATTACATTATCTAGGCTGAATCAGGTTAATATCAAAATAGCGGATATCCTCTAAGTTGTTTTCGATTTCAACAAGAAAAATTATAACCACTCTTTATCTACACTCCCTTGCGGAAATCGCTCCAAGAGCAGTCCCATCAATAACCCATGCAAACTGTTGAGTTTTACCTTATCTACCATTTCATTGGCAAATGCAAAAGTCAGGATATTTCTGGCAGATTCTTTATCGACACCGCGTGTTTGTAGATAAAAAATGGATTGTTCTTCTAATTGTCCAACCGTTACGCCATGTGCACATTTCACATCATCCGCATAAATTTCTAACTGAGGTTTGGTATCGGCTTCTGCCTCTTTAGATAACAGCAAATTACGGTTATTCATTTGCGAGTCAATTTTCTGGGCATCTTCTGCAACATAAACTCTTCCCTGAAATACGCCTCTAGCTCGCTGATTCAATACACCTTTATAAAGTTCTCGACTAATCGAATGCGGTTTCATGTGATTAATTCGGGTATGATTATCAATATGTTGACGATTGATGCCTAAATACAAACCGTTTAAATCGCATTCTGCCGCCACACCCAAATCTGTATGTATATCATTTCTGGCTAATAAGCTACCAAAAACAAAATTATGGTGTTTAAAGCGACTATCCCTGGATTGCCGAACGTATGTACCACCAAAATGATAAGCTCTATCGCTTTCGTTTTGAATTTTACTTAAGGTTAATTCTGCATTATTACCGACAAATACTTCAGTCACTGCGGCTGATAAATAAGCATCTTCCTCACCCACAAAAGTTTCAATAATTTCAACTTTTGCCATTTCATATAGCAGAAAAATATTACGGGTGGTTACCATCAGATCCGCTTGCGTCACGAGGTGAATTAACTGAATAGGTTTTTCCACTATCTGATTAGCAGGAACATGAACTAATAAACCATCACTAAACCATGCCGTATTAAAAGCAACAAAACCATGCTCTTCATGAGTTACGGCCTTACCCAAATAATTTTCTAAAAGTCCAGGTTGTTGCTCTATGGCATCTGTCATACTCATGATAGTCGCATTTTCAGGTAACTTATCTAGATCAGAGAGTTCTTTAGAAAAACAGCCATTAACTAAAACCATGCACACAGCACCGTCTAATTTATATCTATCCAAGTATTCCTGATTAATATCAGGATTATCAGATTTCAACTGAGGCGAAAATAATTTTTTCTCTATGGCAGATACATTGGTATATCGCCATTCTTCCTCTCTTAAAGAAGGAAATCCCGTGTCCGAAAAATGATCAAATGCTTTAGACCTTAGACAACTTAGCCAATCTAGCGAGAAACCAGGTAAGGAGCTGACATTATTCTTATATTCATCAAGATAATGATTCAAACTTGGTTTACTCATTATGCTACTTGCCTTTCTAACCATTGATAACCTTTAGCTTCTAATTCAAGCGCTAACTCAGCCCCCCCTGTTTTTACAATCTGTCCGTCTGCTAATACATGTACTAAATCAGGTGCAATATAATCTAATAAACGCTGGTAATGTGTAATCATTAAAAAAGAACGTTCGGGTGAACGTAATGAATTAACGCCATCAGCTACAATTTTTAATGCGTCAATATCTAGGCCAGAATCGGTTTCATCTAACACACATAGTAAAGGCTCCAGAACGGCGGCTTGCAAGATTTCATTGCGTTTTTTTTCACCCCCAGAAAAACCATCATTGACAGCTCGATAAAGAAATTTTTCATCCATCTGCAATAATTTGATTTTATCTTTCACCAGAGTTAGAAAATCCATTGCGTCCACTTCATCCAATCCCTTATGTTTGCGGATAGAATTTAAAGCAGACTTCATTAGATAAATATTGCTTACGCCAGGGATTTCTACCGGATATTGAAAGGCCAAAAAAACACCTTCACGCGCTCTGATTTCAGGTGCCATTTCCAGCAGGTTCTGCCCTTTATAGGTAACTTGTCCCTGCGTTACGGTATAACCTGGTTTGCCTGATAACACATGAGACAACGTGCTTTTCCCTGCACCATTGGGCCCCATAATGGCATGCACCTCACCTGGATTAATTTGTAAATTTATTCCTTTTAAAATAGGTTTATCACCAATATTAACGTGAAGATTTTCTATGCTAAGCATTTTTTATTCCTGAATAAGATGTTATTTATTAAATTTTATTTTTTGGTGATGGAATACTAACCCACTGATCCCTCAAGGCTAATTCCCAACAATGCTTGAGCTTCAACTGCAAATTCCATTGGTAATTCTTTAAATACTTCTTTGCAAAAGCCATTGACAATCATTGAAACTGCATCTTCGGCAGATAATCCTCGTTGCTGACAAAAGAATAATTGGTCTTCGCTGATCTTAGATGTTGTTGCTTCATGTTCAACCTGGGCGGAAGGATGCTTAACCTCTACATAAGGGAAAGTATGTGCGCCACAAGTATCACCGACTAATAAAGAATCGCATTGCGTATAATTTCGTGCGTTTTCGGCACCTTTGCCCACTTTAACTAATCCTCTGTATGTATTTTGCGCTTTACCTGCTGAAATACCTTTTGAAATAATGGTACTGCTTGTATTTTTACCGATATGAATCATCTTGGTGCCGGTGTCAGCCTGTTGATAATTATTAGTCAAAGCGACTGAATAGAATTCACCGATTGAGCCATCGCCTAATAAAACACAACTGGGATATTTCCAGGTAATTGCTGACCCCGTTTCAACTTGTGTCCAAGAAACTTTTGAATTATTACCACGACATTCAGCACGTTTAGTCACAAAATTATAAATTCCACCTAGTCCATTTTTATCACCAGGATACCAATTCTGTACGGTGGAATATTTAATTTCAGAATCTGCCAATAATACTAACTCAACAACCGCAGCATGTAATTGATTTTCATCTCTCATTGGCGCAGTACAGCCTTCAAGATAACTCACATGACTGCCTTCATCAGCAATAATTAAGGTACGTTCAAACTGTCCAGTATTTGCTGCATTAATTCTAAAATAAGTCGACAATTCCATAGGGCAACGTACACCTTTAGGAATATAAACAAACGAACCATCCGTAAATACAGCTGCATTTAAGGCTGCAAAAAAGTTGTCTTGTACAGGAACCACGGTGCCTAAATATTGTTTCACCAATTCTGGATATTCTTGTAATGCTTCGGAAATTGGACAAAAGATAACCCCCACATCCTTTAATTTCCCTTTAAAAGTAGTAGCTACAGAAACACTGTCAAATACAGCATCAACAGCTACACCAGCCAATCGCTCTTGTTCATCCAGAGGAATCCCTAGTTTTTTATAGGTTTCCAATAATTCGGGATCTATTTCATCAAGACTTTGAGGGCCATCTTCTTTTCTTTTAGGTGCTGAATAATAACTAATAGCCTGATAATCAATAGGCTCAATGTTTAATTGCGCCCAATTGGGGTCTTTCATTGTTTGCCAATGTTCAAATGCCTTTAATCGATATTCCAACATAAATTCTGGCTCATTTTTGATGGCTGATAATTTTTTTATAACTTCAACATCCAAACCTGGCGGAAAAGTTTCCACCTCCAAATCAGTTACAAACCCTTGTTTATAATCCTGATCAATAAGATTATTAATTTCTTCAGCACTTGTTGACATATACGACTCTATTTAGATAAAACTAAGGCCTATAAAAACTGGGTATAGGGATTACTACTTCTTCCTGCTTGATGGGTAATACCAAATCAGCTAGTGAAATTGATTCCAAAGCATTGTGTATTTTCTGGTTAATCAGATCCCAATTTCTTTGTATCTGACAATTAGCAACTTGTTCACAATTTTGATGCGAAAGACTACATTCAGTTAATGCTATTGGCCCTTCTAATGCGCATATAATGGTGGCAATGGTAATGTCTTCAGGTTTCCTAGCTAAAAGATAGCCTCCTTTGGCACCTCGAACAGAATTCAGCACCTTAGCATGTAATAATAACTTCAAAACTTTACTGACTGTTGGCTGAGTAATACCCGTAGCTTCCGATATTGCCTGTGCAGTATGCATATTGTCAGAATCTGTTGCCATATGGCTTAAGATCACTGTTGCATAATCAGTCAATTTACTCAGTTTTAACATGCACTCTCCAATTTCATTGAGTACTATTTTAGTACTCTTTAATAACATAGTAAAGCACTTGGTTATTATTTAATGTTAGTTCTTAGTTAACAAATGGTGATTGACCTTTATTTAAAGTTATTATAATTTGTTATAAATAGTTTAGATGCAAAGACTTAAACAACAATTTGAAATTTACATACGTACTTTCCTAGGCTGAACAATCCTTTCAATTGTTGGTAATTCTTCGATAAGTTTATAAAAACAATCATAGTACAATTGTCATACATCCAATCGGACTTGAAACAATCGACTAATAATTATTTACACTTAATTACTTTAAATTAAAAATTAGGAACATGTGGCTGTAAGGACATGTTGATTTAGCAATTCACTCGAATAATATACTTTGTTATGATTTATCCATACTGAAGCAAAAAAAGGAAAAACCTAATTGGCGAAAATAAATCTAGAGAATTTAGTTGAAAGATTCTATAAAGATATTTCATGTATGATAATCATATGCAACTGATATCAAAGGTTTCGGATGAATATTGACTTTAAATAGACCAAAAAAAACCGGTATAAACCGGTTTTAGTATAGAAATTAATGTAAATTGTTATTCCTCAGTTAATTCCGAGTCTGGCCTATCAACTAATTCGACATAGGCCATAGGAGCAGCGTCGCCTGTTCTAAATCCACATTTTATAACTCGTAAATAACCACCTGATCGGTTTTCGTATCTTGGGCCTAATACATTGAAAAGTTTTGTAACTGTATCTCTATCACGTAATTTAGCAAATACATTTCTACGTTTGGCAACTGTATCGATTTTCGATGTTGTGATCAATGGCTCAGCAAATCCACGCAACTCTTTAGCTTTAGGTAAAGTAGTTTTAATTAACTCATGCTTAAACAGTGATACCGCCATATTACTAAACATAGCTTTTCGATGACTACTGTTTCTATTTAACTGTCTACCTGTCTTACGATGTCTCATGTCTTATAACCTTTTTTATATTCCAGTTTGGCTCTGTTCTATTAGATTTTCAGGAGGCCAGTTCTCAATTCGCATACCTAATGATAAACTTTTTAGAGCTAATATATCTTTTATTTCTGTCAAGGATTTCTTTCCTAAATTGGGTGTTTTTAATAATTCAACTTCTGTACGTTGAATCAGGTCACCAATATAGAAAATATTTTCAGCTTTAAGACAATTTGCTGAACGTACAGTTAATTCTAGATCATCAACCGGCCTTAGTAATACTGGATCAAATTCAGGCTCTGCAGGCTCTGTATCTTCAACTATATTTTCATTAACTTTTTCAAAATCCACGAAAACTGATAACTGATCATGAAGAATAGTTGCAGCTAATTTAACGGTTTCTTCCGGATCTACTGTTCCATCTGTTTCCAACTCTATAATCAATTTATCTAAATTGGTACGTTGCTCAACACGTGTACTTTCGACTGTATAAGAAACTTTATTTACAGGGCTAAAAGAAGCATCAAGAAAAAGAACACCAATAGTCAAATTAGCATTATTTTCCTTTCTTACACTTGCTGGTATATAGCCCCTGTTACGCTCTACCTTCATGTTAAGATTTAACTTACCATTTTCGGTTAGATTTGCTATAACCAAATCTGGATTGATGATTTCAACATCGTGAGGTAAATCAATATCTTTGGCTGTAACAACACCAGCTCCGACTTTTGTTAAACTAAGTTCAACCTCATCTTTTGAATGTAGAATGATGGCCAGATTTTTTAAATTAAGTAAGATATCTATAACATCTTCTTGTACACCATCTATCGTTGTATATTCATGTTGAACATCATCAATATCTACTTCTGTTACTGCACAGCCAGAAATAGATGACAATAGTACTCTTCTCAACGCATTACCTAAAGAATGTCCAAAACCTTTTTCCAAAGGTTCTATAACAATTCTTGAATGGTTCTCGTTATAACTGATAACCTCAACCAATTTTGGTTTAAGTAAACCAGCAACTGTATTCTGCATAGTTTATATCTCAGTATGAATTATTTTGAATAAAGCTCTACAACTAACTGTTCATTCATGTCACTACCTAAATCAACGCGATCGGGGTAAGACTTAAATACACCAGCCATATCTTTTTGATTTACTTCAAGCCATGAAGGAAAACCATATTGTTCAGTAACTGTTAAAGCGTCAATTATTCTTTGCTGTTTCTTAGACTTATCTCTTATTTTAATCTCATCGCCTACACCAACTTGAAAAGAAGGTATATTAGTAATTTGATCATTAACTAAAATGGATTTATGAGAAACTAATTGACGGGCTTCTGCTCTAGTACTAGCGTAGCCCATTCTATAAACTACATTATCTAGTCTTGACTCTAATAGATTCAACAAATTAGATCCAGTAGCGCCTTTTTTAAGATCTGCAATTTTATAATAATTTCTAAACTGCTTTTCTAAAACACCATATATTCTACGTATACGTTGTTTTGCACGTAACTGGAGGGCATAATCTGAATTTCTTGCTCTACCTGTTCCATGTTGTCCAGGCTTTTGCTCTAGTTTGCACTTTCCCTCTAGAGACTTTCCTCTGCTTTTTAATAAAAGATCGGTTCCTTCCCTTCGACTTAATTTACATGTTGGCCCTGTATATCTTGCCATTTTACTACTCCTGTATTAAACTCGACGTTTCTTTGGTGGACGACACCCGTTATGTGGAATTGGGGTTACATCAACTATATTAGTGATTTTAAACCCCAAATTATTTAATGATCTTACCGCAGATTCACGGCCAGGACCTGGCCCTTTAATCATTACATCTAGGTTTTTCATTCCAAATTCAAGAGCAACAGTCCCAGCTTTTTCGGCCGCAACTTGAGCTGCAAAGGGTGTGCTTTTTCGCGAACCTCTAAACCCTGAACCACCAGCGGTAGCCCAAGATAGTGCATTTCCCTTGCGGTCACTTATAGTAATTATTGTATTATTGAAGGATGCGTGAACGTGAGCAATTCCATCTGCTATTTCTTTTTTAATTCGTTTTTTTGTGCGCTTTTGAGTTGCCATATTTACTAAGCCTTTAAGAGTATCTTATTTTCTAATTGGTTTACGAGGACCCTTTCGTGTCCTTGCATTCGTTCTTGTACGCTGGCCTCTTAATGGCAAGCCACGACGATGTCTTATACCACGATAGCAACCTAGATCCATCAGTCTTTTGATATTCATTGAGACTTCACGTCGAAGATCACCTTCAACGGTTAATGATGTTATTACTTGCCTTATAGTTTCTAACTGATCTTCAGATAACTCTTTAATTTTAATAGTTGGTTCTATTTCGACCTGCTGACAAATTTCCCTAGCAGTTTGACGACCAATTCCATATATTGCTGTTAACGCTATTTCTGCGTGTTTATGGTCCGCGATGTTTATTCCGGCAATACGTGCCATCTAGATACTCCTGGTACGGTATTCTAAAGTTAAGCGCGCAATTATAGCATTAAAGTTTATCCTGCGCAATAAAAAACTACCCTTGACGCTGTTTATGTCGACCATCTTTACAAATCACTCGTATTACACCCTTACGCTTTACCACTTTACAATTTCTACAAATTCTTTTTACAGATGCTCGTACTTTCATCATCAACCTCTTCTTAAATTTATTAGTTATCTCTTTAGCTTGGCCTTCTTCATAAGACCATCATATTGCTGAGACATCAAATGTGTTTGTAACTGGGATATAAAATCCATTACTACTACTACTATGATTAATAGAGATGTACCCCCAAAATAGAAGGGCACATTCCAGTAAACAATCATAAACTCCGGCAACAAACATACTAAAGTAATATAGAAAGCGCCTACTAACGTCAAGCGTGTCATAACTTTATCTATATAAAGCGAAGTTTGAATACCTGGACGGATTCCAGGTAGAAAAGCGCCAGATCTTTTTAAGTTATCAGCAGTATCTTTTGAATTAAAAACCAAAGCTGTATAGAAGAAACAGAAGAATATAATAGCTGTTGCATAAAACATGACATAGATTGGCTGTCCAGGGGAAAGCATCGTTGATACATCCTGTAACCAACCAAAACCTTCGTTACTACTAAACCATCCAGCAATAGTTGATGGGAATAAAATTATACTTGATGCAAAAATAGGTGGAATTACACCAGCCATATTTAATTTTAAAGGCAAGAAACTACTTTGCCCTGCCATCATTTTTCGCCCCTGTTGCCGCTTCGGATAATTAATAATAATTCGACGCTGACCTCTTTCTACGAAGACCACTAAAGCGGTTACAGCGATAGCAACAAGAAATAACAATACTATAAAAGCACCATTCATTTCTCCAGTTCTTGCCAACTCAAGAGTTCCTCCGATTGCAGAAGGAAGACCAGAAACAATACCCGCAAATATAATAAGCGATATCCCGTTCCCTATACCACGCTCAGTAACTTGTTCACCAAGCCACATTAGAAATATCGTGCCCGTTACCAGTGTAATTGCAGTAATTACAACAAAATTAACTCCTGGGTTTATAACTACACCTAAACCCCCTGCGGTTTGGTTTTGTAAAGCCATTGAGATACCAATGGCTTGAAAAGTTGCTAACACAACCGTTCCATAACGCGTATATTGCGATATCTTTCTACGACCGGACTCCCCTTCTTTTTTCATTTGCTCCATACTTGGAATCACAACAGTCATTAACTGCATAATGATTGATGAAGAAATATAAGGCATAATTCCCAGGGCGAAAAGACTTAATCTCATTAACGCACCACCCGAAAACATATTAAACATGTCCAGAATTGATCCACTTTGCTGCTCAAACATTATTGCTAATGCTTTTGGGTCAATTCCTGGTACAGGAATATGTGCACCAACTCGATAAACAAAGAATGCACCTAATACAAATAAGAGTCTAGATCTTAACTCTGCAAATGCACCTGATTTATTTGCCATTTCAGCTCTTGTCGTACTCACTTAACTTAATCCTCTACTTTGCCACCAGCTGCTTCAATCATCACTTTTGCACCGGATGTAACTTTTAATCCTTTAATAGTGATAGATTTAGAAATCTCTCCTGATTTAATAACTTTAACGGTTTTTGCAAATGCCGGAACTAAGTTTGCGGCTTTCAAAGCAGTTAAATCAATTAAATCGGCCTCTAATGAACTGACTTCATATAAGGTAACTTCTGAAGAATATTTCTTTACTCTTGATGAAAAACCAACTTTTGGCAGCCTACGCTGTAAAGGCATTTGACCGCCTTCAAAGCCAACTTTGTGAAAACCACCGCTTCGAGATTTTTGGCCTTTATGACCTCGCCCACATGTCTTCCCTAAAGTAGAGCCAATTCCTCGCCCCACTCTTTTAGCATTTTTTCGGGATCCGTATGCAGAATTAATTGTATTCAAATACATTAAACTTCCTCAACTTTAAGCATGTATGAAACTTTATTGATCATTCCTCTATTTTCAGGTGTATCAATAACTTCAACAGTTTGACGAATTTTTCTTAGACCTAAACCCTTTAAACATGCTTGATGACTTTTCAATCGACCAATTTTACTTTTGGTCATGGTCACACTTATTTTTTTATCAGCCATAATCACTACCCAGTAATTTGTTCAACTGTCAAACCACGTTTCGCGGCAATTTGCTCTGCATTTTTCATCTCAGATAAACCTTTAATTGTTGCTCGCACAACATTAATTGGATTATTAGTACCGATACACTTTGCTAAAACATTATTTACACCGACTACTTCAAATACTGCTCTCATTGCACCACCGGCAATGACACCTGTTCCTTCTGACGCGGGTTGCATATATACTTTTGCAGCGCCTGTTTCTCCAGTAACTGAATATTGTAATGTACCATCTTTTAGTTGCACTTTACGCATATTTTTTCTTGCTTGCTCTAGAGATTTTTGAATAGCAATTGGTACTTCTCGTGCTTTACTTACGCCGTAACCAACACTACCTTGTCCATCTCCAACAACTGTCAGCGCTGCAAATCCAAATACCCGCCCACCTTTTACAACTTTTGCAACACGACGAACGGAAACTAATTTTTCTTGCAAGCCATCTGTACTTGCTTGACCTTGTGAACCTGCTGTAGCCATAACTATTCTCCTAAAACTTCAAACCTGCTTCACGTGCAGCATCAGCTAATGCTTTAACACGGCCATGATACTTAAATCCAGAGCGATCAAATGCTACTTCTGTAACTCCAGCTTCTAATGCTCTTTTAGCAATAACTTTTCCAACTTCAGTTGCTGCTTTTGCATTACCCGTATTTTTAGCATTAGATTTAATCTCTGATTCTAATGTCGACGCACTAGCAACAGTAACTGTTCCATCTTTACTTATAATTTGCGCATAAATATGTTGGGAAGTTCTATGAATACTTAATCTATTCACAACTAACTGTTTTATTTTACTGCGTTGTCTTAACGCTCGCTTTAATCGAGATGCCTTTTTATCCATTTTATTTACCTACTTCTTCTTGGCTTCTTTTCTTGCGACATATTCGTCGGTATATCTCACACCTTTACCTTTATAAGGCTCAGGTGGACGAAATGCTCTAATTTCTGAAGCGACTTGACCTACTTTCTGTTTATCACAGCCTTTGACTATTAATTCAGTCTGGCTTGTTGCCTCAACTATAATAGATTCAGGCACTTGGTATTCAACAGGATTAGAAAAACCTAATGAAAGTGTTAATTTATTACCTTTAACTTGAGCCCTGTAACCTACACCTACCAGCGTTAACTTTTTTTCAAACCCCTTCGTAACGCCAGTTAATATATTATTGATAGATGCTCTTGTTGTGCCAGCCTGGGCTTTAGCTTTTTTTATTGCATCATTCCATTTTATATAGATAACATTATCTTTGATTTCTACATTAACATCTTGATGTATTGTATAAGACAATTCTCCGCTACTTCCCTTAGCAGATATATAGCCGTTCTCTAATTTTACTTCAACACCGCTTGGTATACTGACTGGTGCATTTGCGACTCTTGACATTTTTAATCCACCATTTAAGAAACAGTACAAATAACTTCGCCGCCATGCCCAATTGCTCGAGCTGCACGATCTGTCATTACACCATTAGACGTTGAAACTATTGCAATACCTAAACCAGCTAGCACTTTTGGCAGCTCGTCTTTAGATTTATATATTCGTAAACCTGGTCTGCTAATTCTATTTACTTTTTCTATAACTGGACTGCCTTGATAATATTTCAAATCTATCGTCATTTCTGTATGACTACCAGTTGTTTCAGTTTTATAATCTGTTATATAGCCTTCTTCTTTTAAAACTTTTACAATAGCTACTTTTAATTTAGAAGAAGGTAGTTTTACACTTTTCATTTCTGCAGATTGACCATTTCGTATTCTGGTCAACATATCTGCAATTGGATCACTCATACTCATAAATATTCTCCAAAAACCTGTTAATCCAGACTACCAGCTTGCCTTAGACAAACCAGGCACATCACCGCGCATTGTTGCTTCCCTTAGTTTATTACGACTAAGTCCAAATTTACGATAAAACCCATGCGGACGACCTGTTATGTTACAGCGATTTCTACGACGACTTGGACTAGAATCACGTGGAAGTTTTTGCAGTTTCAGTTGAGCTGTTTCTCTATCTTCAAAAGAAGTTTTAGGATCTCGAATTTGTTCTTTCAGTGCCCTTCTAATAACTTCATATTTACCGACTAATTTAGTTCGCTTGTTTTCACGCGCTATCATCGATTTCTTTGCCATTTTATTACGCCCTTTAGTTCTTAAATGGAAATTTGAAAAGCTTCAACAAAGCCAAACCTTCTTCGTTGGACTTTGCTGTTGTTGTAATAGAAATATCCAAACCACGAATGGTATCAATTTTGTCATAATCAATTTCTGGGAAGATGATTTGTTCAGTCACCCCCATTGAATAATTTCCACGACCATCAAAGCTTTTAGGACTCATTCCTCTAAAATCTCGAATTCGAGGAATTGCTATACTAATCAGCCTATCTAAAAATTCGTACATTTTGTCACTTCTTAAAGTAACCTTACAGCCAATAGCCATATCGTCGCGAATTTTAAAACCAGCTATTGATTTTCTTGCTAAAGTTACAATCGGCTTCTGTCCGGATATTTTTTCCATGTCAGATACAGCCGCTTGCATTACTTTCTTGTCTGCTACTGCAGCACCAACACCCATATTCAATGTTATTTTAGTTATTTTTGGCACTTGCATTACTGATTTATACCCAAATTGTTTTTGTAATTCGGGTGTAATTTTTTCTTTATATTCTGTTTCTAGTCTAGCCATGATTTAATATCTCCTATGCGTCTACTACTTCATTAGTAGATTTGTAAAATCTGACTTTTTTTCCATCATCTAGAAACCTAAAGCCAACTCGATCTGCTTTTTTAGTTTCAGGATTATACAAACCGACATTTGAGATATTAATTGGCATATCCTTTTCTACTATTCCGCCCTGCACTCCGGAATTTGGATTCCCTTTCTGATGTTTTTTAGCTCGATTAACACCTTCAACCAATACTTTCTGTTCACTGATCATTTTGCGTATCTTTCCTTGCTTTCCTTTATCCTTACCTGTAAGAACTATTACTTCATCACCTTGTTTCAATTTTTTCATCTGGATTTTCCTTATAACACTTCTGGGGCAAGAGATATTATCTTCATATATTTCTCACCTCTTAATTCGCGTGTTACTGGTCCAAATATGCGAGTTCCAATGGGCTGTAACTGACTATTTAATATGACTGCTGCATTCGTATCGAAGCGAATTACTGAACCATCAGCCCTGCGAACACCTTTCCGCGTTCTCACGACTAATGCGTTGTAGACCTCGCCTTTTTTTACCTTTCCTCGAGGTATAGCATCCTTAACGCTTACTTTAATAATATCGCCAATACCCGCATATCGCCTATGCGAACCGCCTAATACCTTGATACACATGACCCTTTTCGCGCCGCTATTATCGGCGATATCAAGGCTAGTTTGCATCTGAATCATTGTTTTATCCCACTTTTCAATTAATATGGCAACTTATTCATTTCACTTAGATGAAATGATAATCATTGTTACTTAGTCATTATTTTCTAAAATAGATACTAGTTTAAAACTTTTATTTTTTGACAGAGGTCTACAAGAAGCAATTGAAACCATATCACCTTGTTTCGCTTGATTCTTTTCATCATGAGCAAAATACTTTGTTGAACGCCTAACATATTTCCCATATATTGGAAACTTCACCAAACGCTCAACAACGACTGTAATAGTCTTATCCATCTTGTCACTTACAACACGCCCTGTTTTTGTACGTATTTTTTTTTCTGTATTTTCACTCATGACTATGCACTCGCCATTTCATTTAAAATTGTATGAATTCTGGCTATATTTCGCCTTACCTTCTTTACTTGATCAGGTTTTGCCAACTGGCCTGTACCTTTTTGCATTCTCAAATTAAATTGCTCACGAGCGCTCTCAACTAACATTGCATTTAATTCTTCTTTTGTTTTTTGACGTAATTCACTTGCTTTCATCACATTATTGTCCGTGCTACAAAAGTTGTTTTAACCGGTAACTTAGCTGCAGCCAAACAAAAGGCTTCTCGTGCTAAGTCCTCAGGAATCCCCTGGATTTCATAAAGCATTGTTCCAGGTTTGACTTGAGCAACCCAGTATTCAACACTTCCTTTGCCTTTTCCCATTCTTACTTCTAATGGTTTTTTAGTAATTGGCTTGTCAGGAAATATTCTGATCCACATTTTTCCGGATCTTTTGACATGACGAGTAATTGTTCGTCGAGCTGCTTCAATTTGTCGTGCGGTAATTCTACCACGACTTGTTGATTTTAAGCCAAACTCACCGAAACTAACCGAAGAGCCACGTACAGCCATGCCATTATTACGACCTTTATGCTGCTTACGAAATTTTGTTCTTTTTGGTTGAAGCATTATTTTGTCCCTTCAACTATTTTTTAGATTTAGGTTTATTGGATGCTGCTTTATGTGCATCTATATCGAATACTTCTCCTTTAAAGATCCAGACTTTGATGCCTATGATCCCGTAAGTCGTATTTGCTTCTGCTGTACCGTAATCTATATCAGCACGAAGTGTATGCAAAGGTACTCGTCCTTCCCTATACCATTCGCCACGAGCAATTTCAGCACCATTCAATCGTCCTGCAACATTAATCTTAATACCCTCAGCACCAAGGCGCATGGTATTTGTTACGGCTCTTTTCATAGCACGTCTATACATTATTCTTTTTTCTAATTGTTGGGCAATTCCCTCAGCAACTAAAGTTGCATCTAATTCTGGCTTCCTTATCTCCTCAACATTTATTTTAACTGGCACGCTCATCATTTTTGAGACTTCTTGTCTCAATTTATCTATATCTTCGCCCTTTTTACCAATAACAATTCCTGGACGCGCTGTATGAACAGTAATTTGTGCATTATTCGCTGGTCTATTTATTTGAATTCGACTAACAGATGCATGCGCCAATTTCTTTTTTATATATTCACGAACTTTTAAATCCTGAAATAAGAATACCGGATAGTTTTGGCTATTCGCATACCATCTCGATGTCCAGTCTTTAACTATACCAAGACGTATACCTGTTGGATGTACCTTTTGACCCATTTTAACCTCTACTCGTATTCTGAGACTTTAACTGTTATATGGCAGGTTCTTTTTAGGATATGATTTGCACGTCCTTTTGCTCTTGCACGAACCCGTTTTAAAGTTGAACCTTCGTTGACAAAGACTGTTGAAACATATAATTCATCAATGTCAGAACTTTCATTATGCTCGGCATTAGCAATTGCTGACTCCAGTATTTTAAGCAATATTGTAGCTGCTTTTTTGGTACTGAATTTTAAAGTATTTAATGCCTTTTCAACGGGTAATCCCCGTATTTGATCGCCTACTAATCTTGCTTTTTGAGCTGATAGTGGAGCACTACTTAATTTAGCTGAAATTTCCATGATGCTTACCTTCTGGCTTTCTTATCGACAATATGACCTCTATAGGTACGCGTCGGGGAAAACTCGCCCAATTTGTGACCGACCATATTTTCTGATATCAATACAGGAATATGCTGACGTCCATTATGAACTGCAATAGTCAGACCCAACATATCAGGACTGATCATTGATCTTCTTGACCAGGTTTTAATCGGTTTCCTATTATTTGTCGCAACGGCTACTTCAACTTTCTTAAGTAGATGATGATCAATAAACGGACCTTTTTTAATTGAACGTGGCACTATTTTACCCCTTATTTCTTATTACGGCGTCTGACAATCATATTATCAGTGCGTTTGTTTTTTCTTGTTTTATAACCCTTAGCAGGTGTTCCCCATGGCGAAACAGGATGTCTTCCGCCTGAAGTACGACCTTCACCACCACCATGCGGATGATCTACTGGATTCATTGCAACACCACGAACCGTAGGTCGTATACCTCTATGTCGAGTTGCTCCTGCTTTACCCAGTGAAATCAAATTATGCTCAGAATTTGATACTTCTCCTACTACGGCTTTACACTCAGACATGACTTTTCTCATTTCGCCAGAACGAAGTCGAAGTGTAACGTGAGCTCCATCTTTTGCAACAAGCTGTGCAGATGTACCAGCACTTCGGGCTATTTGAGCACCTTTTCCTGGTTTCATTTCCACACAATGAATAGTTGTACCTAAAGGCATGTTACGCAAAGGCATACAATTTCCAGCCTTAACCGGAACTGTTTCTGATGAAAGCAATTCTTGTCCCACTTTTAATCCATTGGGTGCAATTATATATTTACGCTCTCCATCTTTAAATAGTAACAATGCAATATTTGCTGTTCTATTTGGATCATATTCTATGCGCTCTACCACAGCAGGTATATCAATTTTATTTCTTCTGAAGTCAATAATACGATAGTGTTGTTTATGTCCACCACCTATATGACGTGTTGTTATTCTTCCCTGATTGTTCCTTCCACCTGATTTACTTTTCTTTTCAAGAAGTTTTGCAAATGGCTTACCTTTGTGTAATTCGTCATTTTTAATACGTATTACAAAACGCGAGCCAGGGGAAGTTGGTTTTGATTTTAGAATAGCCATTTGCTTTCTACCATTATTATTTATTTAAAGTGATATGTTTATGCAGAAGCAAAATCAATATCATGACCAGGTTTAAGCTTTACATAGGCTTTTTTCCAATCTGATCTTTTACCAAGTGAACGTCCAAAACGTTTAACTTTTCCCTTTACATTAAGCACTTGAACAGAATCCACTTCTACCTCAAACATTAATTCAACTGCATTTCTGATTTCCAATTTGGTTGCAACTTTCTGTACCTTGAAAACAATTCTATTATTCACTTCCGCAGCTAAAGTACTTTTTTCAGATACTACTGGGGCTAATAATACGCCTGCTAACTTATTTTGTTGAAAACTCATGATAAACGTTCCTCAATCTGTTTTACAGCTGATGCTGTAGCTATGACTTTATCAGCTGATACTAAAGAAACCGGATTCAATCCTTCTACTGTTGAAACTTCAACATAAGGTATATTTCTTGATGCTAGTACTAATTCATTAGTTAGCGTATCGGCAACGATTAAAACCCTTTTTGCATCAATAGTGGATAATTTTGCAACTAAATCTTTGGTTTTTAATGTTGTTGGAATGATGTCATTACTTGAGATTAATCTTCCTTGACGTAACAATTCGGAAAATATTGAACGAATCCCGACTTTATACATTTTTTTATTTAACTTCTGCGTGTAGGATTTGGGTCGAGCAGCAAAAGTAACGCCACCGGAACGCCAGATTGGACTACTCATTGTACCCGCTCTTGCTCTACCCGTTCCCTTTTGACGCCAAGGCTTAGCACCACCACCACTCACCTGGGCTCGTGTCTTTTGTGCTTTTGTTCCTGCACGTGCTCCAGCCTGATATCTAACTACAAGTTGATGCACCAACGTTTCATTAAACTCTTGACCAAAAACTTGTTCAGTTACATCTATTACACCAGCAGAATCCTGATCATTTATTGCAGGTATTTGCAAACCCATAATTTAACCTTTATTTCGCATTTTAACAGCAGGTGTGATAACCACATTGCCGCCTTTAGCACCAGGTACTGAACCTGTTACTAAAATTATATTTCTATCTGTATCAATAGAGTGAATGGTTAAATTTTGTATAGTTCGTTTAACCGCACCTAAATGTCCTGACATTTTCTTACCCTTAAACACTCGTCCAGGAGTTTGACACATACCAATCGAACCATTTGATCTGTGAGATATAGAGTTACCGTGGGTGGCATCTTGCATTTCAAAATGATGTCGCTTTATCCCACCGGCAAATCCTTTACCTACTGAGGTACCACTTGCATCTATCACTTGCCCTTCATTAAACACATCCAAACCTAGTTCAGAACCTGTACTTAAATCTTCACCTTCACCTTCATCCAGTCTGAATTCGTGTAATACACGTCCCGCTGTCATATTTGCAGCGGCATAGTGTCCAGCCATTGCTTTATTAACTTTTGATGATTTTTTATCACCTATAGCCACCTGAATAGCCCGGTAACCATCGGTTGTTACATTCTTTACCTGTACTACCCTATTAGAACTAATTTCTAATACAGTTACTGGTATTGATGCTCCATCCTCAGTAAATACTCGGGTCATCCCACATTTTCGACCAATAAGTCCTATTGACATTTGCCAATTCCTCTTTCGTAAAATACTCTTTAACGAGCTTGTTTCTACTTTAATTTGATTTGAACATCAACTCCAGCTGCTAGATCTAACTTCATTAAAGCATCAACAGTTTTATCTGTCGGCTCAACAATATCTAGTAACCTTTTGTATGTTCTTAATTCATATTGATCTCTTGCATCTTTATTTACATGCGGTGAAATCAAAATGGTAAATCTCTCTTTTTTAGTAGGTAAAGGAATAGGCCCCATTACTTGAGCACCTGTTCTTTTAGCAGTTTCTACTATCTCGCTAGCTGATTGATCAATTAATTTATGATCAAATGCTTTCAAGTTTATTCTAATTGTTTGATTAGACATTTAATTACTCGATGATTGAAGCAACAACACCCGCACCTACTGTGCGACCACCTTCACGAACTGCAAATCGTAACCCTTCTTCCATAGCGATTGGATTTATCAGCGTTACTTCTACTGTTACGTTATCACCAGGCATTACCATTTCAACACCTTCTCCTAAATCTACTGCACCTGTTATATCTGTAGTTCTAAAATAGAATTGTGGACGATACCCATTGAAGAATGGTGTATGACGCCCCCCTTCATCTTTAGATAAAACGTATATTTCAGCTTTAAATTTCACATGAGGATTTATCGACCCAGGATGTGCTAATACTTGACCGCGCTCTACTTCATCTCTCTTTGTTCCACGTAGTAATACGCCTACATTATCGCCAGCTTCTCCTTGGTCTAACAATTTACGAAACATTTCTACACCGGTACAGGTTGTTTTTGCAGTTTCTTTTACACCAACGATTTCAAGTTCCTCCCCAACTTTAACAATTCCTCGCTCTACACGTCCTGTAACAACAGTTCCACGTCCTGAGATTGAAAATACGTCTTCTATTGGTAACAAGAAAGCACCATCAACAGCTCTTTCTGGTAGAGGAATATATGAATCAAGCGCATCAACCAATTTTCTTACTGCTGGAACACCTATTTCGCTTTCATCTCCCTCTAAAGCCTTTAACGCAGAACCGACAATAATGGGTGTATCATCACCAGGGAATTCATATGCATCTAACAATTCCCGTACTTCCATTTCAACTAATTCAACTAATTCGTCATCATCAACCATATCAGCTTTATTTAGGAAGACGACGATATAAGGTACACCGACTTGTCTAGATAACAATATATGCTCTCTAGTTTGTGGCATTGGCCCATCTGCTGCTGAGCAAACAAGTATTGCACCATCCATTTGCGCCGCACCAGTAATCATGTTTTTAACATAATCTGCGTGTCCAGGGCAGTCAACGTGTGCATAATGGCGATTTGCTGACTCATATTCTACATGTGATGTTGCTATAGTAATACCGCGCTCTCTTTCCTCAGGGGCATTATCAATTTCATCGAAAGCTTTAACTTCCCCGCCCATTGCTTCTGCCATCACTTTAGTTAAAGCTGCTGTCAATGTTGTTTTTCCATGATCAACGTGTCCGATAGTGCCTACGTTAACGTGGGGTTTAGTTCTTTCAAATTTTTCTTTTGCCATGAGTCAATACCTTAATAGTCAATACTTTATAAAACTTTACTTATGATAGCTTCCGCAACACTTGCAGGTGTTTCGCTATATTTTTCAAACTGCATACTGTATGTTGCCCGCCCTTGTGTTGCCGAACGTAAATCAGTTGCATAACCAAACATTTCAGCCAGAGGAACTTTACATTCAATTAAAGTTCCAGCTGGTGAATCATCCATCCCTAGAACAATTCCGCGACGTCTGTTAACGTCGCCAACAACATCCCCCGTATAATTCTGGGGAGTAACTACTTCAACCTTCATAATCGGCTCAAGTATCACAGGACTTGCAGTTTTTGCTCCATCCCTGAAGCCTATAGATCCTGCTATATTGAAAGCCATTTCATTCGAATCGACATCATGATACGAACCATCGAACAACCTAACTTTTACATCAACAACTGAAAAACCTGCTATGACACCATTTTTCATTTGTTCTTGAATCCCTTTATCAATTGCAGCAATATATTCCTTCGGTATCACACCATTTGCAATTTCATTAACAAATTCATATCCACTTCCTTCCTTCTTAGGTTCCAGCTTTAAACAAACATGACCATATTGCCCTCGGCCACCTGATTGTCTAATAAACTTACCTTCACACTCCACTGTTTTTCTCAAAGTTTCACGATAGGCTACCTGTGGATCACCAACATTCGCGATAACATTGAATTCTCTTTTCATCCTTTCTACAATGATTTCTAGATGTAATTCACCCATTCCTGAAATAATTGTCTGCCCAGACTCTTCATCTTTATGGATTTTAAAAGATGGATCTTCTTGTGCTAACTTTATTAATGCCAATCTCATCTTTTCTTGATCAGCCAAAGTTTTAGGCTCAATTGCTACCGATATTACTGGCTCTGGAAAATCCATTTTTTCCAGTATAATCGTTTTTTTGAGATCACATAAAGTATCGCCTGTTGTAATATCTTTCAGTCCAATTGCCGCTGCTATATCTCCAGCTCTTACCTCTTTAACTTCTTCCCTGCTATTTGCATGCATTTGAACGATACGTCCTACTCGTTCTTTTTTCCCTTTTGCAGAATTATAAACAGTGTCTCCGGTGCGTAAAACTCCAGAATACACTCTAAAGAATGTCAATGACCCCACAAACGAGTCTGTCGCTATCTTAAAAGCTAAAGCTGAAAAGGGCTCTGAATCATTTGCCATTCTTTCTTCAACAGCCTGACTATTTTCGGCCAATCCTTTTACTGCTGGAACATCTGTAGGAGCTGGCAAATAATCAATGACTGCATCCAGCAAGGTTTGAACGCCTTTATTTTTAAAGGCTGAACCACAAAACACAGGAACAATCTTGTTTGCTACCACCTGACTTCTTATTCCTTGTTTAATCTCTTGCTCTGATAGATCACCTTCTTCAAGGTATTTTTCCATCAATTCGTCATTTATTTCTGCGACAAGATCCAGTAGATTTTCTCGGCATTCCTCTGCGATAGAAACCAGGCTATCTGGAATAACTTTCTCTTCAAAAGTCATTCCCATGCTTTCATTTTCCCAATAAATTGCTTTCATTTTAATGAGATCTATGATTCCATCAAAACTATCTTCTGCACCTATTGGCAATACCAAAGGTACTGTATTTGCTCCCAAGCGCTCTTTAATTTGCTTAACCACTCGCAAGAAATCAGCGCCTGTTCGATCCATTTTATTTACAAATACTATCCGAGGCACTTGGTATTTATTTGCTTGCCGCCAAACCGTTTCTGATTGAGGCTCAACACCAGCTACTGCACAAAACACTGCACATGCACCATCTAATACACGTAATGAGCGTTCAACTTCAATTGTAAAATCCACATGTCCTGGTGTATCAATTATATTAATACGATGCTGTGGAAATTGTTTATACATGCCATTCCAAAAGCAGGTTGTTGCTGCGGATGTTATGGTTATTCCGCGCTCCTGCTCCTGCTCCATCCAATCCATTGTTGCAGCACCATCATGCACCTCTCCAATTTTATGCGAGACACCCGTGTAATACAAAATCCTTTCAGTCGTGGTCGTCTTACCCGCATCAATATGTGCCATTATCCCTATATTTCGGTAACGATCAATGGGAGTTTTACGCACCACAACTCTATCCTTTCAATAAATTTTAAATTACCAGCGAAAATGCGAGAATGCTTTATTTGCTTCTGCCATTTTATGCACATCTTCTCTTTTTTTATTGGCAGCTCCACGTCCTTCAAATGCATCAAGTAGCTCACCCGCCAATTTAGAAGACATAGTTCTTTCATTTCTTTTACGAGCTGCTTCTATCAACCATCTCATTGCCAAGGCCATTCTTCTTCCTGGGCGCACCTCCACAGGCACTTGATAAGTTGCTCCACCTACTCGGCGAGATTTAACTTCTACTCTAGGCTGAACATTTTCCAATGCTTTCGACAGCACCTCCAATGGCTCTTCATGCCCTTTAGTCACAATTGTATCCAAAGCTCCATAAACTATTTTTTCTGCAACTGACTTTTTCCCGCTCATCATCAACAGATTCATAAATTTAGTTAGCATTTCGCTGCTAAATCTAGGATCCGGTATTACTGATCGTTTTATTGCCGCTCTTCTTCTTGACATTACTTAGCTCCTTTATGACTTAGGCTTTTTTGTTCCGTATTTAGAACGCCCTACTTTTCTACCATCTACGCCTGAAGTATCAAGACTTCCTCGAACCACATGATATCGAACACCAGGAAGATCTTTTACTCTCCCACCCCTTATAAGCACAACCGAGTGCTCTTGAAGATTGTGGCCTTCGCCGCCTATATAGCTACTTACTTCATATCCACTAGTCAACCTAACTCTTGCAACTTTACGCATAGCTGAATTAGGTTTCTTAGGAGTAGTAGTGTAAACACGAGTACATACACCTCTTCTTTGAGGACATGCTTTCAATGCGGGAACTTTGCTTTTTTCAATCTTTTTAGCGCGGGGCTTACGAACCAACTGGTTGATCGTTGCCATAACTTATTCACTCCGATATACAAATTTTAATTGCCAGTAATAAAAGAACCGCTTTACATTAATGCAAAGCGGCTCTAGATAAAACATTTATTCCCGACTTAAGCTCTTAGCTCATGTTAGCTGACCATAGTAACTTCATTATCATTACAAAGCAAGTTTTTTTATTATTAGGTATTCAATGCTTGCTTTAATGCCTCTTCCACTTCAACGGTATCCACTACTTGAGCCCCAGGATTCGCTGCAATTTCTTTGGATTTTCTGTTTGCCTCACGCCTCTTCCTACGCTGCTCGTGATAAGCCAAGCCCGTACCCGCTGGAATTAATCGCCCAACAATAACGTTCTCCTTCAGTCCATTCAAATCATCTTTTATACCACGAACTGCTGCATCCGTTAATACACGTGTTGTTTCTTGAAATGATGCGGCAGAAATAAATGATTCCGTTGCAAGTGATGCTTTTGTAATCCCCAGCAAAACTGCATCATAACTTGCTGGAATTTTTCCGTCTTTTTCCAACTGATCATTAACTTCATTAATATAAGCTCTTTCAATCTGCTCACCTTTAACAAAGTCCGTATCTCCTGGTGCGGTAATATCCACCTTCCTAAGCATTTGCCTAATAATAGCCTCTATATGCTTGTCGTTAATCCCTACACCTTGCAATCGATACACATCTTGAATTTCTTTTACCAAATAGTCAGCCAACTCCTCAATTCCTCGCAATCTTAAAATATCATGCGGAGTCAATTCACCTTCTGCAATAGTTTCACCCTTTTCAACAAACTCACCTTCAAAAACAGTAATGTGCCGCCACTTTGGAATCAATGTTTCGTACTGCTCCCCTTCCGAATCTGTAATGACAACACGCTGTTTTCCTTTGGTTTCTTTACCAAAAGATATCATGCCTGTTGCTTCTGCTAGGATAGCCGGGTCTTTAGTTTTTCTTGCTTCAAACAAATCTGCTACTCTAGGTAGGCCTCCTGTGATATCCCTGGTCTTGCTTGACTCCTGAGGAATTCTCGCCAATACATCCCCAACTCTTACTTCGCCCCCATCCTTTATACCTGCGATTGCACCGGCAGGTAAATAGTACTGGACTGGAATATCTGTACCTGACAAATTAACTGTTTCACCCTGATCATCAACCAGCCTAACCATAGGCCTTAATTCCTTACCAGCAGCACTACGCTGTTTTGGATCAATTATTACACGTGAAGTCAATCCAGTCACTTCATCTGATTGCTCTTGTACTGTCACACCATCTATAAAATCAATCAATTGAACCAAACCATCTACTTCTGTAACAACGGGATGCGTATGTGGATCCCAATTAACTATGATGCTACCTGTTTCAACTAAATCTCCCTCTTCAACTGTTAAAACAGAACCATAAGGAATTTTATAACGCTCTCGCTCTCTTCCATAAGAATCCATTACACCGACTTCTCCTGAACGCGATACAGCTACCAAATTACCTTCTCTATTTTTAACTGTTTTAATATTATTTAACTTTATTGTGCCTGCTGATTTAACCTGCACATTACTAATTGCTGCCGATCTTGAGGCGGCTCCCCCAATATGAAAGGTTCTCATAGTCAACTGAGTTCCCGGCTCTCCAATTGATTGTGCTGCAACCACACCGACTGCCTCACCAATATTCACCATATGTCCTCGACCCAAGTCACGACCATAACAACTAGCACAAACACCATGCCTTGCTTCACAAGTAATTATTGAACGTACCAACAACCTATCAATACTATATTCCTCAAGTACATCAACCATCGACTCATCAATCAATGACCCCGCCGGAATAATGACGTTTTTCTCATCTTGACTCATTACATCACTGACAACTACTCGACCCAATACTCGTTCAGCTAATGGCTCTACTACGTCTCCGCCTTCAATAATTGGCGTCATGGTTAATCCATTATTGGTTCCACAGTCATGCTGCAAAACCACTAAGTCTTGTGCAACATCAACCAATCTTCGAGTTAAATAACCTGAATTAGCAGTTTTCAAAGCTGTGTCAGCCAAACCTTTTCGTGCGCCATGGGTTGAAATAAAATATTGCAGCACATCCAATCCCTCGCGAAAATTTGCAGTAATAGGGGTTTCAATAATCGAACCATCTGGCTTGGCCATCAACCCACGCATTCCTGCTAATTGACGAATTTGTGCTGCCGAACCACGTGCGCCAGACTCTGCCATCATAAAAACGGAATTAAACGATTTTTGTGTTACTGTTTCACCTGCAGCATTAACAGTTTCTTCCTGACCAAGAGCCTCCATCATTACCTTCGCTACTTGATCATTTGCATGAGACCAAATATCAACTACCTTGTTATACCGCTCACCATCTGTGACTAAACCAGAGGCATATTGGCTTTGAATTTCACGAACTTCAGCCTCTGCAGCTTCTAATATTTCGGCTTTCTTTTCTGGAATTTCCATATCTTCAATACCAAAGGAAACACCAGCTCGTGTTGCATATTTAAAACCCAGATACATCACTTTATCTGCCAACATCACGGTATCTTTATTCCCTAAATGGCGATAACTATAATTGATCATTTGTGATATGTTCTTTTTAGTCATATCTACATTCACTACATCAAAAGGCATTCCCTTAGGCACAATTTCCCAAATTAACGCCCGACCTACCGTAGTCTCAATGCGCTTAACATATTCTATTAACTCACCCTCTTCATTATGTACATGTTCGGTAATACGAAGTTGAATTTTTGTCTGTAATTCAACAGCTTTAGCATCTAAAGCCTTATTAACCTCATCCAGATCGACAAATATACTACCTTCACCTTTGCCATTTATTTTTTCACGACTAATATAATACAAACCCAATACAACATCTTGCGATGGATTAATAACTGGCTCGCCATTAGCTGGTGACAGAATATTATTCGTAGCCATCATTAATATTCTCGCTTCTAGCTGAGCTTCAACTGACAATGGAATATGAACTGCCATCTGGTCACCGTCAAAATCAGCATTAAATGCGCTACAAACTAACGGGTGCAATTGAATAGCCTTACCTTCAATTAAAGAAGGCTCAAAGGATTGAATACCTAAACGATGTAAAGTAGGCGCTCGATTGAGCATAATTGGATGCTCTCGAATAACCTCTTCCAGAATATCCCAAACTTCCGCCCCTTCACGCTCAACCATTTTTTTTGCCGCTTTAATGGTTGTTGCCAAACCGCGAAACTGTAATTTGCTAAATATAAATGGCTTAAATAATTCCAATGCCATTTTTTTAGGTAAACCACATTGATGCAATTTTAATGTAGGTCCGACAACAATTACTGATCGTCCAGAATAATCAACTCGCTTACCCAATAGATTTTGTCTAAAACGTCCCTGCTTACCCTTAATCATATCTGCCAATGATTTAAGAGGTCTTCTGTTTGTGCCGGTAATTGCTCTTCCACGACGCCCATTATCCAGCAATGCATCTACAGACTCCTGTAACATGCGCTTTTCATTACGGACAATAATATCGGGCGCATTCAAATCTAATAATCGTCTTAATCGATTATTTCGGTTAATAACGCGACGATACAAATCATTTAAATCCGATGTTGCAAACCTTCCACCATCCAAGGGCACTAATGGTCTTAATTCAGGAGGTAAAACGGGTAAAACATTCATAACCATCCATTCTGGACGGTTATTTGATGATACCAACGACTCTATTACTTTGAGACGCTTAGAGAACTTTTTAATCTTGGTTTCTGAATTTGTTGAGTTGATATCTTCTCGTAAAACAACAATTTCTTCTTTTAAGTCAATTGATTTGAGCAAATCAAAAACTGCTTCGGCACCCATCTTTGCATCAAATTCATCTCCATGTTCTTCCATTGCTACCAGATATTCTTCATCTGTCAACAACTGTCCACGCTCTAATGTTGTTAGACCCGGATCAAGAACAACAAATGATTCAAAATAAAGAACCCTCTCTATCCCCCGTAGTGTCATATCTAGTAATAAAGCAATTCTTGACGGTAATGATTTCAGAAACCATATATGGGCAACAGGGCTGGCCAAATCAATATGCCCCATTCTTTCACGCCTGACTTTTGAAATGGTAACTTCAACACCACATTTTTCACAAATTACACCACGGTGTTTAAGCCTCTTATATTTTCCACACAAGCACTCATAGTCACTTACTGGACCAAATATTTTCGCGCAAAACAGCCCATCACGTTCTGGCTTAAATGTACGATAATTGATAGTTTCAGGTTTTTTCACTTCCCCATACGACCATGAGCGAATCATATTAGGTGATGCCAAACCTATACGTATGGCATCAAAATCTTCGTTACGACCTTGACGTTTTAGGAAATTCATCAAATCTTTCAAGAGCTTGTCCTCTAATCTGGCTTACTTAAAATGGGGTTAGGCAACTGGCAAATTGCAAGTTACATAATTACTGCTGGTTACTTATAAAACTTATAACTTAACCTACTCCTGTTCCAACTCAATATTTATAGCTAGTGATCGTATTTCTTTTATCAATACATTAAATGACTCAGGCATCCCAGGATCCATCGTTTGACTACCATCCACAATATTCTTATACATCCGTGTTCTTCCATTTACATCATCTGATTTAACTGTCAGCATTTCCTGAAGCGTATAGGCTGCCCCATATGCTTCGAGCGCCCAAACTTCCATTTCTCCAAAACGCTGCCCTCCAAATTGGGCTTTACCACCGAGTGGTTGTTGCGTTACCAAGCTGTATGGACCTGTAGATCGCGCATGCATTTTGTCATCTACTAGATGGTTTAGTTTCAGCATATACATATATCCAACAGTAACTTCTCTTTCAAAAGGCTCACCTGTCAAACCATCATACAACTGAGTTTGACCATGCTCGGGTAAATCTGCCAACTTCAACATATAACGGATATCTTGTTCAGAGGCTCCATCAAAAACAGGAGTTGCCATTGGCACTCCTCCTACTAAATTAGATGCCATTTCCATAATTTCTTTATCTGAAAATGATTCTAAATCTTCTTTTTTACCACTACTATTATAAATTTTATTCAGAAATTCCCGAATCTCTATAATTTTTGCCTGTGCTTCCAGCATTTTTCCTATTTTTATACCCAGCCCTTTGGCTGCCCAGCCTAAATGTGTTTCCAAAACTTGCCCCACATTCATTCGTGATGGAACACCTAGTGGGTTCAATAAAATATCAACTGGATTGCCGTCTTTTGTATAAGGCATATCTTCAATAGGAACTATTTGAGAAATTACACCCTTATTTCCATGCCTCCCAGCCATTTTATCGCCAGGTTGAATTCTCTTTTTAACTGCCAAATATACCTTTACCATTTTCAAAACACCAGGGGCTAAATCATCTCCCATGGAAATTTTCTTGCGTTTTATTTCAAACCTATCGTCAAAGTCTTTTCGTTGCTGTTCTATTTGTCCAGAAACAGATTCTAGACGAACATTAATATCTTCATCACTAACTTTTATTTTTACCCAATTTGATTTTAAAATACCATCAAGATAATCCTGAGTTATCGCCGCTCCCTTTTTTAAACCTTCTAAAGTTGTTATTGTTTTTTGCCCGATAAGTATTTCTGCAAGACGACTATAAATATCATCTTCAACAATTTTCAGCTGATCATCTAAATCCTTCTTATATCGTTTTATTTCTGCTTCTTCAATCTCTAAAGCACGCTTATCTTTAGTAACACCGTCACGCGTAAACACTTGCACGTCAATTACAGTTCCCCGAATACTTCCCGGAACTCTTAATGATGTGTCTTTAACATCAGCTGCCTTTTCACCAAAAATAGCACGTAATAATTTTTCTTCCGGTGTTAGTTGCGTTTCTCCCTTAGGAGTCACTTTCCCAACCAAAATATCACCACCTTTTACTTCAGCCCCCACATATACAATCCCTGACTCATCTATTTTTGATAAGGCTTCTTCACTAACATTGGGTATATCTGCGGTAATTTCTTCTGGACTATGCTTTGTTTCACGCGCCACACAAGTTTTTTCTTCTATATGGATCGTTGTGAAACGATCTTCTCTTACCACACGCTCAGATACTAGAATAGAATCTTCGAAGTTATACCCATTCCATGGCATAAAGGCTATAAGCATATTTTGACCTAATGCTAGCTCTCCTATATCTGTAGAAGGGCCATCTGCTAATATATCTCCCGCTTTTACTGTATCTCCAGGTTTAACCAATGGCTTTTGGTTAATACATGTGTTCTGATTTGAGCGTGTATATTTAGTTAAATTATATATATCAACATTTGGAATACTCGCTTGAGTTTCCAGATCATTAACTTTTACAACAACTCGCGCAGCATCAACGGTTACAATAATGCCTCCACGTTTTGCCACAACTGTCACGCCAGAATCTTTAGCAACAACCCGCTCCATACCCGTTCCTACCAATGGCTTTTCAGCGATTAATGTTGGTACGGCTTGACGCTGCATGTTTGACCCCATCAATGCTCGGTTAGCATCATCGTGCTCTAAAAATGGAATAATAGATGCCGCTACTGAAACAATCTGTTTTGATGAGACATCCATATACTGAACAGATTCTGATGATGCCAAAGTAAACTCATCTTTATGCCTAGCAGACACCAATTCTTCAATGATCATACCTTTTTCATCAATTTTCACACTGGATTGGGCAATTACAAAATCCCCTTCTTCAATGGCTGATAAATAATCTACTTGATCAGTAACGTGTCCATTTTCTACTTTTCTATACGGAGTTTCTAAAAAGCCATACGAATTTGTTCGAGCATAGACTGACAAAGAGTTTATTAGACCAATATTTGGCCCCTCTGGTGTCTCAATTGGGCACACTCGCCCATAGTGAGTTGCATGCACATCTCGTACTTCAAAACCAGCCCTTTCTCTGGCCAATCCACCTGGCCCCAATGCAGAAACCCTTCTTTTATGAGTTATCTGAGATAAAGGATTATTTTGATCCATAAACTGTGACAATTGACTGGATCCAAAAAATTCTTTGACTGCAGCTGAAACAGGTTTTGCATTAATTATTTCCTGAGGCATATAACCTTCTGAATCTGCAAGTGTTAACCTTTCCCTTACCACTCTCTCAACTCTCACCAAACCAACGCGGAATTGATTTTCAATCATCTCACCTACTGACCTGACCCGTCTATTTCCTAAATGATCAATATCATCTACCGTTCCGTTACCATTTCGAATTGCTATTAATTCTTTTAATACATCAACGATATCATCTACGCTTAAGGTACCTTCACCTTCAGTTTCTACTCTTCCTAATCGACGATTAAACTTCATCCGCCCTACACCTGACAAATCATAACGATCTGTGGTGAAAAACAGGTTTTCAAAAAGTTTTTCAGCCGAATCTTTAGTAGGAGGCTCACCTGGACGCATCATTCTGTATATTTCGACCAGCGCTTCTAATCTATTGGTTGAAGCATCTAACTTCATTGCATTAGAAATATAAGGCCCACGATCTAAATCATTTACATATAAAACTTCAATTTCAGAAATACCTGAATCTAGTATTAACTGCATTAACTCTTCTGTGATTTCATCATTCACATTGGCGACTAGCTCACCCGTTTCTTTGTCGACTATATTGTGAGCAACAATCCTTCCATATAAATACTCTTTAGGCACGTCAATCTCAGTCACATTAGCTTTTGTCATTTTTCTGACATGCTTTGCCGTTACTCTTCGTCCTTCTTCAATAAATACTTCACCTTTTACTTCAATATCAAATATTGCCATTTCTCCGCGTAAACGCTCTGGAATAACGTGATACTTGATACCCTCTTCAGTTAACGAATATTTGTTTGTTTCAAAGAACAATTTGATCATGTCCTCATTACTATATCCCAAGGCTCTTAATAAAATTGTTGCAGGGATTTTTCTTCGTCTATCTATCCTGACAAAAACAGCATCTTTATGATCAAACTCAAAATCTAGCCATGAACCTCGATAGGGTATTACTCTCGCATTGAACAGCAGTTTTCCTGATGAATGAGTTTTCCCTTTATCATGGTCAAAGAAAACACCTGGGGATCGATGCAATTGGGAAACGATAACGCGCTCAGTCCCATTAATTACAAAAGTTCCATTTTCTGTCATCAGTGGGAGTTCACCTATGTAGACTTCCTGTTCTCGGATATCTTTGACAATTTTTGCTGTGACGGGTGCTTCTTTATCATATATCACCAAGCGCACCAAAACTCTCAGTGGTGCAGCAAAAGTTGCCCCACGTTGTTGACATTCTCTTACATCAAAAGTCGGTTCACCTAATTTATAATTAACATATTCAAGAACCGCGTAACCTGAATGACTAACTATAGGAAAAACACTGGAAAATGCACCTTGCAATCCCTTGTTTATTCTTTTATTTGGTTTAATTCCAGCTTGCAGAAAACCGGCATACGAATCAATTTGCGTTGCTAAAAGGTAGGGTACATCTAGTACTTCTGTACTATTTCCAAAATTATTACGAACACGCTTTTTTTCGGTAAAAGAGTAGGTCATATTGCTTTCATACCTTCAATCATGGATTGTTAAATATATTTCCAAACAAGAATATACCTGGTTTGGGTTGGACGTTCTGCAAACAGAAAAGGCCGGCGATATAACTATCACCAGCCAAATAATTTAAACTAGTTAGTTTAAATTTATTAATAGAAATGAAAACGATGTTAATACAAACATCTGACACCTTAAGGTGTATTTTATTAGTGACTAATTCGCCAATTTTTTTTGATCAATACCTTTTCATTCTTACTTTACTCAATATTTTCTTATTTTAGCTCAGCTGTTGCACCAGCTTCTTCAAGCGTTTTTTGTACTTCTTCAGCTTCAGTTTTACTTGCTGCTTCTTTAATTGGAGTTGGAGCACTCTCTACCGCTGCTTTAGATTCTTTAAGCCCCATTCCTGTAATAGCACGAACAGCTTTAATAACTGCTACTTTATTTTCTCCGAATGATGTTAGGATAACATCAAATTCAGTTTGTTCTGCAACTGCACCTTCTGCACCGCCGCCATCAGCAGGTGCTGCTGCGGCTACTGCAGCGGTCACACCAAATTTCTCTTCCATCGCTGAAATCAAATCAACAATTTCCATAACAGTCATGTTAGACACTGCTTCTAAAATATCTTCTTGTGAGATAGCCATTTTTAATTTTTCCTCTAAATATTTGGTTTTTAACTGGTTTGTATTGTTTATGCTGCTTCAGCTTCTTGCTTCTGATCTCTAAGTGCAGCCAAAGTGCGAGCAAGCTTCCCAACGGGTGCTTTCATAACCGCCATAATCAAACTAATGCCTTGATCTCGTGTAGGCAAACTTGCCAGACGTTTCAACTCAGATTCATCATGAGCAACACCATCAAAAGCGACTATTTTAGCTATTAGCTTCTTATTCGTTTTTGCGAAATTATTGATCAGACGAGCTGCAGAACCTGGATCTTCCATTGAAAATGCTAGAATTAAAGGCCCTGAAAGTCTATCTTTCATGCACTCAAAATCCGTTCCTTCGACTGCTCTTTTTGCCAGTGAATTTTTCACAACTCGCAAATATACACCAGTTTCTCTTGCTGTTTTTCGTAACTCTGTAACTTCGGTTACTGTAAGTCCACGATATTCAGCGGCTACTGCTGAAAATGCCTTAGCAGCATACTGAGCAACTTCATCTACAACTACCTTTTTGCTATCTAGGTCTAATGCCACAGATTTCCTCCGGTAATTTATCCAGACTTTCATCCAGATATTATAAAACACACCCTGATGGATGCACCTTACGGTTCCTAACCACTTATTCTGGTTTGGCTTCCGTCTACGCTGGCTTTTTTTAAAATAAAAAAATTACGTTTTTAAACACCAACGGTCTTTGACAGCTACCGGCTAACCAGCAACTCAAATCTTTTTTAACTTAAAAATTATTGAAATAATTACCTATTAATCATCTTTATAACTCTGATTAATAGACGCTCCTCTTGCTTTTTTACACCATATAGATCATTTTTACTATACGAAATACTTTGGTGGTGTGACAAAATAATGCACCAATCTGGCTCCTGAACAAACGACCTGAATCGTTGTCAGAATGGCTACGCACCTATTGAGATGGCTCTATCTAGGGCTTGAAGCCCGTAGGTAGAATAAGCTGGATCTATTATCAAGAAACAAAAACCCTGTGCTATCTTGGTAAGTTTATTTCGTCAAAATTCCTTAAACCGAATTTTCAAATACTCTATATTTCTAGACTGCTTTGATCTACACACAAACCTGGGCCCATAGTTGATGAAACAGCAATCTTTTGCAAATAAATACCTTTAGCTGAGGCAGGTTTTGCCTTTTTTAAATCTGTAATTAAATATTCTAAATTCTGTTTTATAGATTGTTCATCAAATGATACTTTTCCAATTGAACAATGAATAATGCCACCTTTATCAGTTCGATAACGTACCTGGCCTGATTTTGCATTTTTGACTGCTGTAGCAACATCTGGTGTAACAGTTCCTACTTTTGGATTAGGCATTAGACCTCTTGGCCCCAATATTTGACCCAGTTGACCCACTACTCGCATAGCATCAGGTGAGGCAATGACTACATCAAAATTCATTTCTCCTTTTTTTACCTGATCTGCCAAATCATCCATTCCGACCACATCAGCACCTGCTTCTTTAGCTGCATCTGCATTCGCACCTTGCGTAAACACGGCAACTCGAACTGTTTTACCTGTTCCATTTGGTAATACTGAAGCCCCTCGAACATTTTGATCTGATTTTCTAGGGTCAACACCCAAAACCACACTGACATCAATTGATTCGTCGAATTTGGCATTGGCAAACTCTTTTAGTAAAGCGACAGTTTCTGAAATTGTATACTGCTTGCTTTTATCGACTTTAGCATCTATTAATTTTGCTTTTTTAGATAACTTTGCCATTTATGCCTCCTCCACATTCAAACCCATACTACGGGCACTACCCGCAATAATTTTTACTGCTGCATCCATATCTGCTGCATTAAGATCCTGCATTTTTGTTGTCGCAATCTCTTCTAATTGAGCGCGTGTCACAGTTCCAACCTTGACAGTATTTGGTGTGCTACTTCCCTTTTTCAACCCCATTGTCTTCATCAACAAAACGGATGCTGGCGGAGTTTTTGTGATAAAAGTAAAGCTTCTGTCACTATAGACAGAAATTACCACAGGAATTGGAAGACCTTTTTCCACATCAGCCGTTTTAGCATTAAAGGCTTTACAGAATTCCATAATATTGAGACCATGCTGACCTAATGCTGGCCCAACAGGTGGACTGGGATTTGCTTCCCCTGCTTTAACCTGTAACTTGATATAAGCTTGTAATTTTTTTGCCATTTTGACTCTCTATTAATGGGTACAATCGCATTTCAGCTCCCCAACAAACAAAAATCCCTATCCCCTTTAAAGGGATAGAGATTATATTAATTCATTATCAGAATAATTAAGGTTTTTCTACTTGACCAAAATCCAATTCAACGGGTGTCGCTCGACCAAAGATCAGCACTGAAACCTTTAATTTACTCTTTTCATAGTTAACTTCTTCAATGTTGCCATTAAAATCTTTAAAAGGACCATCTATGACTCTAAGCATTTCGCCTACTTCAAATAGTATCTTTGGCCTAGGTTTATTCACACCATCTTCAACACGACTAAGAATAGCATTCGCTTCTTTATCAGATATAGGAGCTGGTTTATCCGATGTCCCTCCAATAAAGCCCAGTACTCTAGGTATATTACGTACTAATTGCCATGTTTCGTCCGTCAATTCCATTTGAACTAATACGTAGCCAGGAAAGAATTTTCTTTCACTTTTACGCTGCTGACCCATACGCATTTCGACAACTTCTTCTGTCGGAACGAGTATTTTGCCAAAAAATTCTCCTAGACCTTCTAACTCAATCTTTTCTTCTATTGCAAGCTTAACTTTATTTTCTAAGTTTGAATAAGCATGAACAACATACCAGCGAAGAGCCATTATCTAACCTCCCTGACCTGTTAAATTTCGAATTCCCCAAAATAGAAACATATCTAAAAACCACAAGAACAAACCAACTATAAAAACCATTCCGAATACTAATAAAGTAGTCTTCATTGTTTCTTCTCGAGTCGGCCATACCACTTTTCTTACTTCTTGTTTCGCATCTAGTGCAAACGCCCAAACATTCTTTCCTGTTGTAGTAGTCAGCATAATACCTAATGCAAGCAGTATTATTGCTACTAGTGCTAGCACCCTATACAATAAAGTTAGACTGGGAACATCAGAAAAATAATAAAAAGCTGTAACACCAGCTGCTACAAAAATAACAGCTAAAATTTGTTTTAGAACATCAAATATTTTTGATGTCTCTTCCGCCTGTGCATTCATCTATAAAAATTTGGGATTATAATTATTGAACTATCTTCTGTGTTGGCAGGCCAGGAGGGACTCGAACCCACAACCTGCGGTTTTGGAGACCGCTGCTCTACCAATTGAGCCACTGACCTATTCAGAAACCGTAAAGAACCAATGATTGTATATTATAAAAGATAAACCTGCAAACTTTATTTAAAATACATTTATATCGAAATCAAGCGCCATCCAAATATCTCTGGAGCTCATAACCGGATTTGAACCGGTGACCTCTTCCTTACCAAGGAAGTGCTCTACCTACTGAGCTATATGAGCACTTTAGGAAAGTATAGATGGAGCGGGTGATGGGAATCGAACCCACGTAATCAGCTTGGAAGGCTGGAGTTCTACCATTGAACTACACCCGCAGACTATGCATAAAAATAATAATATTTTGTGGAGGGGGGAGGATTCGAACCTCCGAAGGATGAACCGTCAGATTTACAGTCTGATCCCTTTGGCCGCTCGGGAACCCCTCCTGAACCGAGCATTATGGGCAAATTAAACCAATACGTCAACATTTATTTAATTTAACCTCTCACATCCTATCTACTGACTTATAATTGGAAAAGCTATAACAGCTGACTGTATTTTTCAACATAACTGACGACCTTTACCTTATGTAATTATCTCCAGCTCAGCCCAGATCCTATTTTCTCTACCTTCAAGGTGACGTAGAAATACTTGCGCAATCTTCTATGAATCTACTTCTACGCCATAGAAAGCATAAAAATTTCTCTCTAAAAAGAGTGTTTTATTTATTGCAATCCACCTGGAACGGTGCAAAAAACCATCTTCGAAATAGCCGCACCCCTCGTGACGCTAGCTTAAAGACAAAAATAACTGTATGGCTACCAAACTATTTCCACACACCCCAATTACTTCTCTTTACTTCGAAATAATACGGGAGATTTTGGCTTTACCTGATTTTGTAAACAAAAATAAGCCGCTTCATCAAAACTCATTTTTAATGAATGTGTATTTTTCTTTTCAACCAGAAATTTTTCTGCTTCAACATCTGTTAAGTTTCTCATCATCCTGGTTGCAATACAAAGACAAGGCTTTGTAAACCTTTTTCTATCTTCTTTTTGGTTTATTGAATTCCTAAGCTCTCTTTCAACACACTGCTCTGCAAATTTATGCTCAAAAGTATGCTTTTTTAAACTACTAATCTCTGACCCATGTGGGTGATCAAAAGAGATTTTATTGTCTTTTGACTTATCATCTGAACAAGCAGATAACAGAACTAAAACAAACAAGCTCTTTAACAAAACAAAAGTATTTTTTTTGGCTTTAATCGGCATTTTCATAAATCTAAAGACATCCACGTTATAACTTAAACTTTCATTATATTACACTTCAAGTAGTTACGGTTGCGGAATTTATGTGAATCTTCTCTAATATTGCAAGCATTAAAGATTTTTACCTGCTGTTGCATTCATTACTAAATTCAAATAAAGTCAAAAATTGACCGCCCAACCATTCCATTGCACATTTTCATTCAACCAAGAATAGAACAACATTAAATTAATATGCCGTATAGACCCAATAAAACCAACATTTAAACTCCTAATTTACACTTTTAGTTCATTAACACGAAGGATAAAAATTAATTGTCTTTTTTATACCACCAGCAAAATGAAAGAAACAACACACATCCTAATATGATAGAAATACCAAGTATCGGATCAGTACGTAACACTACTTTTGCTGCCCCCAACCCCAAAAGCACAACCAGTATAATTACTAATGAAAAAAACCTATTCAATGTAGAACCTAAATACCATAAAAAATAAACATTTTATAAGATAATTTGATTTAAGTACATTCAACTCATAAATTATTTCAAAGTAATAACAAATTAATCATGCATAATGACCTATGCTGAACACAATGGCATTTTTTTACTAGGAGTACTCAGAAAACCAACTAAAAACAACTGACTTGTTTTTTTACTTGTTCCGCCCTGTAGTAACGATTGCGTTGTTTAGTATTTCTTTTATTTATCCATATAATAATGGCTACGACGCCAAATTCTCTTATAATTATTCTAAGGTCAAAACTCCTGTCTCGGAAACTCCTAATAATGAGCTGTGAAGTTTTATAAACCTTTAAAGTCATAAGCTTATAAGGCAGTATGGTAAAATTCTTTATTAAAATATGATTTCTGAGAAGAATTTATTATGAGACTTGTTTTTAAAATAAGGGTTGTGTGGTCGCGGAAAATAATTTGTAAAAATATAAACAACCTAACTTTATCAACTGGTTATTTAATTTTCCTTTAAATATTTATGATACCTTATGAATTTTATGGGCTCATTATAAATCTCCGAGATCAGGAGCTCTGAAGGTAATTTCTTGCTTCATAATCGTTTGATTTATTCCTTAGGAGAGGGGATATTATATGTTCTGGAAGTTTAGCGCAGAAGTTTACTTCACTGGCGTGCAAATAAAATGGGCACATAGCAGGCCGCACCTATCTTTATTAATGCCTCTATGGAGTTAAAATCCGCAAGTTATTAAATCCTCACTCCTTATTAACTGATCGGACATTCTGCACGCTTCGCATTTAGCATTTTCCAAAACAAATGACTAGATGATAACGATAAACTAGGAAAAAAAGCAGGAGGATCAATATCAACAGTGCTTAACAAACAATATTCTTCATAATGTCTTAGCTTGACTAACTTTCTCAAGTTTTCCACTAACGAATTAATAACATGCAGAATTCAAATCAATCATCCGCCGGAAATTTCTGGCATGATTACAGTCGATATGGTGTTATCCATTATTCAGCCAACAACTTAAATAAGCAAAAACTCAGTGATTCGACTGGAAAAAAATCTGTCAGCTTACTAATTTTTGTTCACGGCCTACTGGGTGATGCAAACCTCACCTGGGGAAAAATGCCAGGCTGGATTTTAAAAAACGCAGGCCAGGAAATGGATGTAATTTCATTTTCCTATCCTTCAAAAGCGTGGCACAGAACCAGTTTAGATCAGGCTGCTTACGATTTAAAAACCTGGATTAAAACTGAATTCCCTGATCATCGGCATTTAATTTTTGTTACGCACAGCACTGGCGGCCTGGTTGTTAAACAATTGCTTAACCAAGACTACCATTCAAATCTAGAACATGAATTATGGGGAAAAACCCGACAAGTGATCAATATTGCCGTGCCGCATTTTGGCGGCTCTCCCATTTTAACAAATGCTTTAAATATCACTTACCAGCTATTTTATCCCTTTCTTTTTCCCTGGTTAAGGCTTTCTCTTTTTTTAAGTCAAGGCAAAAAGGATTGGGGAAGAAATAGTATTATCCCAGTATTGAGATGGAAAAATCGCTGGCTATTAGAGCTTGATAGTCAATTCCTGATTTTTCTGAAGCAGTCAATAGATTTACAACAACCTACTCCATCCATTGTAGATATCTATGCTGAATCTGACCAGTCAGTTCCAGAATTTAAAGATCAGGGTAGACAACAAATTCGCATTAGAGGCACACATAAATCAGTAAAAATCCCCAAACGTTCCAACGCACTAGTTGTGGGCATAGTTGCTAAAATAGTTAGCCAATATCCTCAAGATATTTCACTCTCCGTAGTTGATCGGACATTAATGCGGATACAAGCAGTCAATCTGGCTGCTGGATTTCAATCGCTAATTGGAAAGGTTACCGATACCGAAAACCCCAATGATTCCGTTCCTGAGCCCACAATTTCTACTGGCGATTACGGCAGTCAAGAGGATGTTTGTCAGTTTGTTATACATCGCCTGGCTAACCATAATGATATACCGACAAGGGTGGTCTTAACTGGAGGAGGTGGCGTTGGAAAATCAACTGTGATGAGAATGATAACCTGGCGCTTAGGCTGTCAATATCTAACCAATCCAGACACCTCACCTATTCCTTTATTTATTCCTCTACAACAAGTGACTGCCACCGATATTACTGATGAAACCTATACTTGGGAAAGACTCTGGGAATGGTGGTTACATTGGGCTCACAGCCTGTTTCCCGATGAACACTGCACCATGGAGTGGCTGGTAAATAAATTTGAAAACCACCCTGTGGCAATAATTCTTGATGGATTAGATGATTTTTTAGTCAATCATTCAAGTATCAGTCTTTCTACAATTGTTAACCTATTGAGACTCGCAGTTCATACCTACTCATCAAATACTCAGCTTTCAATTGTGGTGGCAATTCGTAATGATGTCTATGGCCTGGATCGATTAGCGGATGACCCTACTGCTACCTATGAAATTCTCCCACTATCCCGTCAACAAGCGATTGAAAACTTCCCTAACTGTAAAACATGGGTTTCGAACGTCCAAAATCCTAAGTTACTAGACAAGATATTAACTCCCCTAGTTTTAAATAACTACAAACCGACATCCGCACAGTTTTCAGGTTCGAATCGTATTACCCAAGCGTCAATTTTAAATCAAATTATCGAAACATTTCTTAGAAACAGTCGTCTTGTTGGGCGGCATATAAAAAACCATGAATTCATTGAATTAGAAAACCTGCTTATTTCACTTTCAATTATTGCTTGGTTATTTTTTTACAAATCAAGAGGGGAAATTCACAGAGAATTACTATCTGAGGAAGCAACTCAGCTTAAAGAGCAATGGCAAGTTTTTTTTACCAATAAAGGAAACCCTAGAGAAAGCGAAGGATTTCTTAGCGCATGCGAAATCATCGAAAATGCTGATTTATGTACATTGCTATTAAACAGTGATGTTTTTATTTCCACAGGTCCAGATATGTACCGATTTACTCATCGCCACTGGCAAGAACTCTTGCTCGGGCGTTTTTTCCTCAACTGTATTCGTTATCAAAATTTTGAGGATTTTGGCAATGTAAAGCTGTATGCGGGAATCTACCGAATGGCTGGGGATATGTATCAAGGACAAGCCATCTCTACTGAACAAGTACAATGCGTGATAGACACTTGGAAAGCAACCGGCAGTACTTGTGTGACGGCAAACTTTATTGGATTTTTAGCATGGACTATTACCCCGATTGACGCTCAAGCTGTTAAATTATTATTGGATGAATATAAAAATTTTAAAGGTCTTTCTCGAGTTATTCTTATTGGTGGATTGGGTTACCGCATATTAGTAAATAATCCACTCGACCGCTCTATCAATGATATTAGACGCGTATCGTTTCAAAAATTTATCGACTATGCAAATCCCGACAGCACGGCAATATTTGCACCCGTAGCGACCAGTCTGGCTTGGTGTTATCAAAAAGCCTTTGCACAATTATTTGATATACCCGACCCTGCCAATCCATGGCCAGAGTTGAATTTCGAAGATGATTTAACCATCAAAATTCTTTCTATGGTTGCGACGATAATCAACGGTAAAGCCACTTTGACAGATTCATCTAAATCCTTACAACAAGCTATGCTCACGCCAATCTTAGATACCTATCAATATCCAGAATATATTATTCGTGCTGTACATTATCTCTATGTTTTAGTTATTGCAGAAAAGCATGGTGTCCACGCCTTTTCTGTATCACAGGAATTACCCGCTTTATTTGCCGCAGGTTCAAATTTTGAAAAGCTAATTGCTGATTATGATTTGGTTCCCGAAGTGGGTGAGTTGTATAGACGCTGCCAACAACTACATTTTAAGCTCGAAACCCTGCTCATTTAAAAAATAAGTACCCAAGCATAATTAATTTAACATTTTACTTGTCTTTTTTTCCATCTT
>CAYNRB010000001.1:54098-60955 GCA_964399475.1 uncultured Methylomarinum sp. | reverse complement strand
ATACGACTGTCCCCGGATTCCGCTACGCTCCATCCAGGCTACATTGATGGCATGTTTGAGTGGCTGCTGGTCTTCCATGTTCCCCCCTGGGATTTATAGCGGATACCAAAAACCCTACTCAATAATGGATGATTATTTATTTCCAACTCCCTAAAGTGGTTTTGTAACTTAGGTAACTCGCAATAAACAGATTGCTCACATTTCTCGCAATACTCGCAAAGGCGATTTGTTGACTACCTCTCGTACTCCCCAATAACCAGCAATAGTGATACAAAGCGTACTGCTTAATGGGATTAGCAACCACAGTAGCCAGTTAACTCGGTAATCTAGATGTAAAACAAATGCATATAAAGCATAAATCAGCAATTCGGAGATTAATATCGCCAAAAAACCTGAGATCAGTCCTAGTAAGGAAAATTCAATTAAATGTGATTTTCTTAATAAACTGCGATTAGCTCCCAAAGTCCGCATTAATGCCCCTTCCAGAATCCTGTTATCCAGTGTTGAGTAAACAGCGGAAAACAATACGGTAAATCCTGCAAGTAATGCAAAATAAAGCAAGTAGTCTATGGCTGCTGTTAATTGCGCAAGAATGCTTTTAAATTGTTTTAAAAGCAGGTCAACTTCTAAGATGGTAATGCCTGGGAATTTTTTAACTAAAACATTCAGAAAATTCTTGCTCTGTTCGGGTAAATAAAAACTGGTGATATAGGTCGTTGCAAACTCGTTTAAGGTATCGGGCGTGAAAATCATGTAAAAATTGGGCTTCATAGTGTCCCATTTTACTTTTCGAATGTGAGATACCGTTGCTTCTGCAAGCTGACTGCCTATAGTAAAAGTTAATTTATCTCCCAGATTGACTTTTAAACTCTTGGCCAGTTTTTGTTCTATGGAAACCTGACCTTTTTGAGTGGCATCCCATAGCCCTGAAAGTGGTTTATTATCAATAGGCAGTGTTTCTGCCCAGGTCAGACTTAAATCTCGATGTATTGCTCTTTCCCCTGGTGAATCCTTACTGACAATCTGTTGGACTGCAATATCATTAATCTTGACTAGCCGACCTCTTACCACTGGATAAAGTTGAATATCATTGATTTTTTGTTGCTCTAATTCTAGCTTGAATGAATTTATCTGCTGTGGAAACAAATTAAGTACAAAATGATTAGGCGCTTGGTCTGGTAATTGCTTTTTCCAGTCATCCAGTAAATCGGTTCTGACTGTGAAGATTAATATCATAGCCAGCAAAGTAATGCTAAATGCTAGAATCTGGCTAACACTGGCTTTCGGGTTTCTTAACAAACCTTGTAAACCGAATCGCCAGCTTAAACTGAGTTTAGGCAAAATCTTCTGACTTTGAACCAGAAATAGATAAATGATGAATCCTAAAACCACTGTGATTCCACCTCCTGCACCCAGAATAATCAGTGTCATTTTAAGGTCTTGCGTGTATTGCCAAATCAGTATTGCGACTAAAGCAATTGCCAGACTATAAACAAACCATGCACTACTGGGTAATGGCTCTAAATCCTGACGTAAAACACGTAAAGGTGAAACTTTTTTAAGACGTAGCAAAGGCGGTAAGGCAAAACCCAATAAAATAGCAAACCCTGTAAAAAAACCAAGAATAACCGCAAAAAAACTGGGATTAGCAACTTTTGCCGGCAGCAATTCTCTGAGTAAATGGAACAATGTTTCTTGCATAAACCAGCCAATAGCCGTTCCAATTGCACTAGCCAAAATGCCTAAGACAATAAACTGACAAATATATAAAAATAGAATTTCATTTTGCTTACAGCCCAAACAACGCAATAATGCAGTTGCATTGAAATGACGTTCACTATAACGACGTGTTGACATGCCAATGGCTACACCTGCGATTAAAATCACGATAATGCTGGATAAACCTAAATAACGTTCAGCACGGCTCAATGCAGTGCCTAGTTCAGGTCTATCCTCGTGTATATCCATCAGTCGTTGAGAAGTATTTAATAAAGGTTTAACCCAGTGATTAAATTGGGCAATTGATTCAGACGATCCACTAAATTGAAAAAAATAATGGACATGGCTACCTGGCTTTAATACCTGAGTTGCTTGCAAATCTTTTTCATGCATCATCACACGGGGAGACATGCTATAGAGATCACCTCTCTTGTCAGGTTCATAAGTGATGATAGCACTGATAGATAAGGTTTTTTCGCCAACAATTAAATCATTTCCTATTTCAAGTTTTAAAGTGGATAATACTCTTTGATCTACCCAGACACTACCTTGTGTAGGGCCTTGATGGCTAATTTTTTCTTCAGCATAATTACCGGTTGTGGTCTTTAAAAATCCCCTCAAAGGATAAAGACTACTAACAGCTTTAACCCCAGAGAGTAATATTTCATCATTTTCAATCAGAACGGTTGAAAACTCTGCTGTTCTCGCATACGCTAGGTTTAAATTTCCAGCTTGAGTTATCCAATGTGCTGGAATTATTTCTGAACTGGTAATCACTAGATCTGCTGCTAAAAATTCTGCGGCTTGGGTGCTCATGGTTCGGTGTAAACGGTCGGCGAATAAACTAATAGCAGTTGAACTGGATACGGCAATTATTAGCGCTAAAATTAGGATAGTAAGTTCACCACTACGCGCGTCTCTTAATAAGAGACGTAGTGCTAGTAAGGTGCGATTCATATCAAGTGACCTGCTTCTAGTTGAAGTGTACGTTGGCAACGTTCCGCCAGTGCATTATCATGTGTTACTAGAACTAGAGTGGTCTGTTTTTCCTGGTTTAATTCAAACAATAAATCAATGATATGTTCGCCTGTTTTACTATCCAGGTTTCCAGTGGGTTCATCAGCAAAAAGAATGGAGGGTTCTGTCACAAAAGCTCTGGCAAGTGCGACGCGTTGCTGCTCTCCTCCCGATAATTTTGTTGGTGTATGGGTTAAACGATGACTTAAACCGACTCTTTCGAGTAAGGCAGATGCAGCTTTTTTTGCATTTGGGTGATTTCTTAACTCTAATGGCAACATGACATTTTCCAGAGCCGTTAAAGCAGGTAATAATTGAAAAGACTGGAAGACAAAACCAATCAATTGATTGCGCATTTCAGCGCGACCATCTTCATCCATGTCGGTTAAATTTTTACCATTCAATTTGATAATGCCCTGTGTCGGTGTATCCAATCCAGCCAGTAAACCTATCAAGGTAGATTTACCTGAACCCGATGCACCGACAATGGCTATACTTTCCCCAGATTTGATAGTTATCTTCACTGATGACAAAATACTCAAAGGTCCATCGGAAGTGGGAACTATTTTCCCAAGGTTTTCGGTTTCAATTATATTTTTGTGAGTTTGTAACATGACTAGATTATTAATTATTTTGTTAATTACACTATTTTCAACAACCATAATGGCTAAAACAATTGTTGTACTAGGCGATAGTATAAGTGCGGGTTACGGTATCAATACTGAACAAGGCTGGGTGGCCTTGTTGCAGAAAAGATTAATACAGGAAAAAAAAGCCTATACGGTGTTTAATGAAAGTATTAGCGGAGATACTACTGCCGGAGGCGTAGCTCGTATAGCTAAAGCTTTAGATGATTATAAGCCAGACTGGGTTTTATTGGAATTGGGTGCAAATGATGGTTTAAGAGGTTTGTCGCTAAAGAAAATGAAAAATAACCTGGCAGAAATCATTGCACACTCACATAAGGCAGGTGCTAAAGTTTTATTATTAAGTATGCGCATCCCGCCAAACTATGGCAAACGTTATGTTGATATGTTTTATAATATTTATCCACAATTGGCAAAAGAGTTAAATATTCCCTTTGTACCTTTTATATTAGAGGATGTGGTCTTAGTCGAAGATTTGATGCAAAAAGATGGATTGCATCCCAATGCTAAGGCTCAGGCCATTATTGCTGATAAAATATGGCAATACCTTGTGCCTATTTTAGAGCTATAATTAACGGGTATATCCAATACTATACTTCGCGCGGTCACGGTTGCGCAAGTTTATAAGCCTATCGCAATAATACTGAGAAAAAATGTCTGTATTAACACTAAAAAAAGCAAATCAAATTATCAATGGTGCATTAGTAACTGCACGTCATTTAAATCTGGCACCATTAACCGTCGTAGTTTTAGATGAAAACGGTTTTTTAAAAGCCATGCAAAGAGAAGATGGCGCTACTATGTTAAAACAGGATATTGCCATGGCCAAAGCTTGGGGTGCTGTCAATATGGGAATGTCTTCTCGAAGCCTAGCTGTAGTTGCTGAACAACGCCCTGCATTTATGAATGCTTTAGTTGACATCGCTAAGGGTAGAGTGATGCCTGTTCCAGGGGGTGTCTTAATCCGCAATGAGGATAATCAAATTATTGGTGCTGTCGGAATCAGTGGTGATGTTTCTGATCAGGATGAGCGCAGTGCTGTTGCAGGGATAAAAGAAGCTGGGTTTATTGCTGGTATTTAAATGAGCTGAAATAAACATGAATCATTTCAGCTTTCTAGTTCACCTTGTTCTCAATACACCCAATTCCTCAAAACCTGTAACATATTCCCTTGAGTCTTTGTATCGAACACCATTAAGGTCAGAAATATCAGCTTATAATAATTTTTTAATTCCCATGAGCCATAACTATTTCTTCTCGGTTACATCTTCAGTAACAACTGTGGGCGCTATATTATCATTAGTCTTATTCTTTAGCTGAGCTTGTTCTTGCTTAAAATTTTGAATTTCACGTTGTGCTTCACCATACATAGTTGCCGCAATCATAAATATAAGTATTGAAAAAAAAGAAATGGCTAACCGTCCTGGTTTTTCCATCCAGAAGAAAATAAAAATGGGTCTGTACATGCCCACAATAAATATACCTATTGATAAAATGAATAGATTAATCGACCAAACCATCATAACTAGTGTCCTTTAATTTCTACAATTCTATAAAGTGCTATATTATTAAGATTTAAGTCAACATTTGCAACAAACATTAACAAAATTACAGTTATAAATTCTGTAGTAGTATGATGAGCGTTCTTAGGAGTGAGGATTTAATATGTTTTCACTCATTATCATTTAGCTACACTTTAACGAAAGAGGAAATCATCATGGCAACTTTTGCAATCGCTGTTTTTGTTCTCGCCATTCTCATTGTTCTAATGAGTGTTAAACCTGTTCCGCAAGGAATGGAATATACTGTGGAACGGTTCGGTCGATATACCAACACTTTAACTCCTGGCTTAAACATCATCATCCCTTTTATTGATAAAATTGGCAATAAACTGAATATGATGGAACAGGTCAGAGATGTCCCTTCGCAAGAAGTCATTACCAAAGACAACGCAATGGTCACCGTTGATGGTGTGGTTTTTTTTCAAATCATGGATGCTGCTAAGGCGTCATATGAAGTGAATGATCTTGAATTAGCAGTGCTTAACCTAGTTATGACCAATATTCGTACCGTTATGGGATCCATGGATCTGGATGAACTGTTGTCCAAAAGAGATAATATTAACGCCAGATTGTTAAGTGTAGTTGATGATGCGACCAGTCCATGGGGTCTCAAAGTAACCCGAATTGAAATTAAAGATATTGCGCCTCCCAAAGACTTAGTTACTGCAATGGCCAGACAAATGAAGGCTGAACGTGAAAAAAGAGCCTCCATTTTAGAAGCAGAAGGTTTGAGACAAGCTGAAATTTTACGTGCGGAAGGTGAAAAACAAGGTGCAATTTTGGATGCAGAGGGGCGTAAGGAAGCGGCATTCAGGGATGCAGAAGCAAGAGAGCGTATGGCAGAAGCAGAAGCCAATGCCACAGTCATGGTTTCAGAAGCCATTGCAAAAGGAGATATTCAAGCCATTAACTATTTTGTTGCACAAAAATATATTGAATCATTAAAAGAAATAGCCTCAGCAGACAACAGTAAACTCATTCTAATGCCTTTAGAAGCTTCCAGTGTCATCGGTGCCTTAGGGGGAATATCTGAATTGGCTAAAGAAGCCATGGCTAAAAAGGCATAATAATGGCGGAACTGGATATAGTTTTTTGGCATTGGTGGGTCTTGGCTGTTTTTCTGTTAAGTATTGAAATATTAGCACCTGGCTTCTTTTTTTTGTGGTTAGCGCTCGCTGGATTTATTGTCGGATTGGTATTGTTAGTACATGAATCAACCAGCCTGGAAATACAGATATTACTTTTTGCCATTTTATCCATTATTTCTATCTTTATATGGCGGCGCTTTGGCATTAATACCCGATCAGAAACAGATCATCCTTTACTAAATCAAAAGGGTGCACAATATATAGGCAGAGTTTTTCCAGTTAGTGAAGCAATAGAGAATGGAAGGGGTAAAATTAAAGCAGATGGTTCATTGTGGATAGTTCAGGGAGAAGATTGTCCCATCGGCTCTTCAGTAGAAGTTGTTGCAGTGAATGCAACTATATTTGAAGTGAAATTAGTGGATAGTCAATTGTAATTTTCTACGAAAGTGACAATAATTTTAGAACAAGAAAATAACGCTTACAATGAAAAGATTTTCTGCTTTGCTGATTATTCGTGCTTTTAGAATGCAATATGTTTTTTCTGAACAAACAGGTAAACAGTTTTTTAGGTAAGAAAATTCCAAATTTCAGATTTTTTAGCTCGCTGAGATGTGAGTATGGGTTAAAACCTTGAAATCAAAATTAATCTGCTGGAAATAGGTAAAATCATTGGAGTGCTAAAACATGTTTTAGCACTCCAGAAATGGAGCTAATCAGAATTATTCTTGCTATATAAGGCCTAAACAATTTCTCCTGTATGGATCTCTTTCTATACACATCCTTGTGTTAGTTACAATTCATAATCCAACCCGTTGTATGTCTAG
>CAYNRB010000001.1:0-53998 GCA_964399475.1 uncultured Methylomarinum sp. | reverse complement strand
CTATACACATCCTTGTGTTAGTTACAATTCATAATCCAACCCGTTGTATGTCTAGCTTATCTCGCATTCGTTCCTAGCGCCATAATAGACATTACTTGCTCAAGTTTTTCAGCCTGTTTTTAACCATATAAATAGAGATGTAAAAACTGTTCCAAACAGATGAAAATTGTGCAATGCCCACGAAAATCTATTCTATTATTACTTCTTCAGCTTCATTACCAGTAGCTTTCAGTTCTACAATAGTAGGTGCAGGAGGAGCAAGTAGTTCTTTTCCAATATGAAAGCTATGGCAATCAATACATCCAGAAGCCAATAATTCATCATTATGAGCCCCAGCGTGACAACTTCGGCAATCAGCGATTTTGGGCATCAAAACATCTTCGCCTACTTCAGACTGCTCTACATTATGACAATCTAAGCATTCCATGGTTGTATGTTTGGAATGGGTGAAATTTGCTTTTGGAAACCATAAGTCTGGTGTGTAAACGGCTGAAATGTTCCAAGGAGGTGTTGCATTCTCAGAGCTGGTTACTATATGGCAGGTTTTACAAAGCGTGTAGTTAAAAATTTCTTCAGCAACTTGCTTAGATTTTTTTGAAGCCCAGTTTAATGCAACTAATCTTTCCTCAGAAGAAATGGCTTGGCCTGCTCGTCGTCTGGTTCTCAAACCTGTTGGGGTTTCAGTATCGGTTATGCCGCCATCAAGGGCAAGTGACTTATAATACTGTTCTATATAATAATAGACTTCAGTTGTTGCCTCATGTGGTAATTTTAAACGAGCTTGTTTTTTGCCAATTTCCAGCTTATGACAGCTCTCACAGTTGTCTTCAAAATTGATGGGAATCATGCGTTTCCCACCACTATCAGGAACGTGGCAGTCCATACATGCCATTTTTTCAGCACCATTTTTAGTCAATTCTTTAAATCTGGCTGGAAAATAAGGTTGTAAATGAGCTTTATGAGAAAAAACCACCGCATTTTTTTCTTTAAGTTTCTCAGTATTATCCATAGATATACGAGAAAATCTCTTTTTGCCAAACTTAGAATAAGGGATAGAGGCTCTAAACTCAGGATGGTCATCGCCAAAATCACTAGCATCTAGTAATTTAGTTTTATCTGCTAATGTTTCTTTTAAATCTGCATGGCAATCACTACAGAAATTATTGGATGAAGGCATAATCATCCCGTCAGTTCCATTGTGTTCCTTATGGCAATCCTGACAAGCGATATTATTTAAATTTTGATTGACCATTAAGTTATCGTTGGCATGTATGTGGGTATCTTTATGGCAACTAGTACAGGCTTCATCTTTAACTTGAACAAATGCATCTTGATGGCAAGAGCGACAGTCATTTTTGAAAAAATGATGTACAGATGCCATGGAGCCTGATTTCCATGCCGCATCGGTTGGTATAAGCGGAATTTTAGAGCTAATGTCTTTAATCGGTTGAAATAATGAAGAACTTAAAGGGAGAATAAAAAACAGTACAAATATCGTAGCAAAACCTATCCAGGATAGAAGGCGCTTGTTTAATTTTGTTTGATTTAAATCCAGTTTTGACTCTAATTTTATTTGGTCATTTAGAACTTCACTTGTGGTGACTTGTTCAAGTTCCACAACGAGGTCATAACCCGGTTTTTCAATAACTTTAAGTTCGTAGTTTCCTATTTGTACGACAACGCCTGGTGTCAACAAAACTGATGAAGTAATGGCATTGTTCAGTCTAATGCCAGATAAAGCCAGGGATTTGATGTAGTATTTTCCTTCAAGCAGAACTATTTCAGCATGTTTATAAGCAATACGAAGATCTGATAAGAAAATTTCCTGGTCAGTAGCACGTCCAATACCAATGCTGTTGGCATCAACTTCTTTTGATTTAGTACTAATATTACCGTTTTTACGGCGAGTAATATAATTTACAAGACATTTCATGATAGCTTACCAATAAAAGAAAACGCTAAATATATGGATGATTAATGCAGCAAATAAAGCTAGTGAAAGTGGAATATGAATATATAGCCAGAACTGGATGGTTGCTTTTAACTGGATATCACGTCTAACTTGTTTGACTAATGATTTTTTTCTTCCCACGGCTTCCAGTAATCTTCGTACGGATTCAAGCTGATCCGAGTCAATCACATTCAAGGCATTACTGATATACATCATGGTAGCTTGTGAGTTAGTTGAGTTACCTGATTGCTGATTGCTGTCCAGCATTAAGGTTTCACTTTGCACACCTTGTTGATAATCTGCTAACATTTTTTCAACACCTTCAAAGGGGTCAGAGCCGTATTCCATTGCAGTCAATTGTTGCCAGACAGAGGTACCTATTCGAGTTTTTTCGATAGAACGCAAGATAACTTCATGAATTTTTGGACTTAATTCGTTATTGGCAATGGAGAGTGACAGTTCATCCAGTTCATTAATTTCCTTAAGCATTTCCAAGCGATTTATTCCATTTCTATGGGTATTAAGCATGGTTGGATAACGGATATAAACATATAATCCATAGAATCCACTTAGAATAACTAGAATCATTAATGTATAGGCTAGCGTGTGGACATTCCAGCCAAATTGAAATCCAGTATGAAGCGTTCCAACAAAAATTAATGCGATGCCAAGGTATATATGTGCAGATAACCAGCCTTTTACTGTACCAGCTGTTGAGGAATATCGGCGTTTTCTGATACCAAACCAAAGCAGTAAAAAGATAATTCCCGCCGAAATACTACCTAACAAGTAGCCTAACCAAGTGCCTCCATTTGGCGGTGCAACACCTGGATCATGAAATATATACAGAATAAGGGAAAGCAATGAAACAGCTACAGCCAGCTTTAAGTAACGGAAACGTTCATAATTCAGAAATGATTCTTGCATAAGAGTATTTTCCTTATTTGTTATATGGTTAATTCAATAAGTTGTTCAGGATTTATGCGAATTGCAGCACCCGTTGGACAGGCTCTAACGCAGGCTTGTCCGCCGGGTAAATCTTTACACATATCACATTTAACCGCTTTCTTTTGAACATCAGCATCAAAATGGGTTGCTTTTTCTCCGGGTGCCGAACCTTTACCAAGTACTAGCCATTGAAAAAGATTGGTGGTTTTGGTTCCGGATTTTGCCATTTGTATGACACCGTAGGGACAGTTCTGCTGGCAATTACCACATCCTATACAACTTTGGTCAATAAAGACTTCACCATTATTTGCTCGATGAATGGCATCAGGAGGGCAATCTTTCATACAGTGTGGTTGTTCACAATGTCGGCAAGATGTTGGAATATGGAGTGAGGCATAGGTGGGGCCAGCTTCACGATCTAATCGAGAAGTGCCGTTGTGGGTTTCCGCACAGGCTTTTTCGCAGTTATCGCATTGTACGCATAATGATTCGTCAATAACCAGAACATCGGTTGCTTCACCTAAGCCCTGTTGCATCATAAATGAGATTGCTGCACCTCGTTCAGGATGATTTTGTAGTTGTACATAATCCCTAAGGCGTTCTTGTAAAGTGCTTTCAATTAGTTGTGCAACTTGAGGAACATCATTCATCATCTCGGTAAAAATGCTGGCATCAAGACTAATGGTTTCAGTTGCGACAGTAGCCGTAGCGGTTGTCATGCAAGCATTGCCACTGAGTATGGCCATTTCTCCCAGAAATTCACCCACAGGCATATACGAAATTAAGACTTCTTTGCCAGATACTTTGCGTGAAACCGTAACTGATCCAGAGCGTATTATATGAAAGGTACTACAAGATTCCCCTTCTTTCTGCAAGAAATCACCGGGTTTGAAATAAGCAATATCTGCTCGATTCAAGTATTTTTTGAGTAATGCTTGAGGAACACCAGGCGCAAGATGAGTTTGTACTGCACGCATGATGAAAACTTTATTGATCGCATCGGCTATGGAAGGATCCGAGCTGATTTGTTTTTTCATCATTCTACGACCGCTTTCGATTAATAAGCAGTTATTACCGGCAATAGCGGTATCAGAACGTCGGCGACCCGATATTAAGCTCCATTCACCAAAAAAATCACCATTTTGTAGTGTAGATTTCTGATCACGTTCTCCAGCGGTAGAAATTAAATCGACTTGACCTGTGATAATAGAATAGAAGGAGTTACTGAAATCATTGATTGCATATATGGTCTCGCCTGGTTGAGGTAATCTTATCTCACTGTCTAAAATGAATTCTCTAAATTGTAATTTAGTTAATGATTGGAGGAATGGTAAAGCGCTATAGAGTTGGGCAAGTAATTGGCTAACCGACAAGCTGGCATCAAGGTTAGAAAACTTGTCTTTTAAGAGTGGCTCATCCGCTGGTGCGATTGGGTTGCCTTGAATGTGTTCAATGACCTCATAGCCTTGGTTCATGGCTGCTTTAATCAGAGGATTTCCGCCTAAAGCACCGACTATATGCAAGCCAGGAACATTTGATTCATAGGTTTCACTGATAGCAGGAACTGCCGCAGGATCCTTACTAGGAAAAACAATTCCACAAGCTTCAACAAATCGTCTGGGAGGGATTGCACCTAAGCGAGCAATGATTCGATGTATAGGTATTTCAGTGGTTCCCTCATCAGTATTGAGAACTAAAACACCTTTTTCTCCATTTTCACCTGGTTGATCAAGGGCTTTAACGCATTCACTGGTTGAATTGTAGTAGCATTCTAAAGTTTCGGTTTCTATCGCTCTAGTAATGCCATTAAGATTGCCCTTTTTTGCTCGTGCAAACTCATTCTTTCGGTTTACGATAATAACGTTATTTTGTTTTGCTAAAGCAATGGCATTTTCTATGGCTGCATCACCCGCTCCAATAACCACAATCGTTTCATCTTCATATTCTTCAGGGTCATCCAGTTGATATTGTACAAAAGGTAAATCTTCACCTTCTACTCCCATTTTGCGAAGATTACCTTGAAGCCCGATTCCAAGCACAATTTTATCGGCAGTTATTACTTCCCCACCTTTGATATTAATGGTGAAATTTCCTGATTCACCAGAAATTGTTTCGACATAGGAGTCGTACTGAATATTAACATTGAGGGATTTTATTTTATCTTCCCATTTACCTAATATTTCCTCTCGAGATTCGGCTGTAAACCCGAAGGTACTGCGTAAAGGCAAAATAGTCGGTTCATCCATGACGTGTTTACCTTTTTGATAAAGGTGAATGGTATAGGATAGGTGGCTTGTGGCTTCAAGTAAAATATAATTTAAACCTGCTTCCTGAGCACGACCCGCAGCACTCATTCCGCCGGGGCCAGAACCAATGATAACTATATTGTAATGTTTTGAATCTGACATAATCTGTATCCAGAAAAATAAAAAAACACTATTTGAAAAGAAGAAATAGCATACTTGAAAAACTTGCGCCTATACATAAAATCTAGAGTTCAAAAATCAATTTCAAATTCAGAACAATGCATGCGTGATAATTGAAGGAAATCCCTTATAAATAATGTGTCAAGCAGCTAAAAGGAAAGCTTGTATCCTATTTTATAGAAAGGTTAGTTTGTATTTGTTTTAATTCGCTAGCAAATGAGCTTGGAGAAAAATTATCATCATTTACTAATAGCACGTAGAGTTTATCAATGCTTTTAGCTAAAGGGCTGGAACTTGAAAAATCAATCGCACGGGCGTTGGCTAAAGTTGTTGCTAATGCTTCAATTGCCATTAAACTTTGTTCGGCACTTGCGTAATCAAAGTAATTGCCTTTAATCCCATCATTGATGATGCTGGAAAGTACTTTGTTAATAATTGCGCTAGAAAAACTTGTACTGGCAATTTTATTAATTAGCTGTCTATTCAATACTTTTAGTTCTTTTGCGGCACTGACAATGCTTGGGATGCTTTGTGTGCTGGCTTGATGAAGATTTAAAGTTTTGGTATGCAAAGAACTGGCAAGGCTAGGGTCAATAACTTTAGCAATATGTTTCATCATCAGAATATTGCTTTCCTGAAGTCGAATATTTCCGGGTCCTATGTCACTGGATTCACGTTTTTGCCAGCGTTGACCATTCATAGATTGATGGCAGGCATAACATTCAAATACAGCAAGTTCTGGAAATAGGCCGTTTTTTAGCCGTTTTGGCGAGGTAAGAAGATTAAGATATTGTTGAACGGCCATTGCTTGACCAACAGCCCATGTTCTAGCATGGCTCCAGACTACTTTTCTCTCTCGGTAATCTTTGTCGACTTTATAGTGGGCGGGTGATGTTGCAGTATAGGTATCCAATTCAAAGTTAATTCGTGGATGACCCGCTCCCATAATGTCATGGGTTGCAAATTGGCTATTGGTACCTAAGTGGCATGAAAGGCAAAGTTTTGCTCTCTGGATTGGATTTTCAGTAGGGTAGAGTCCATTGTCGATATTTTCTTGATGTGTGGCTAATCCAGAGACATGTGGGCCTAAATATTTTTCAGCGCCACCGTGACAAGCTTCACAACCAATACCGTCAGATAATTGAAAACGGCGCCCACGTTTATCTTTAGCTACATTATCAGTATGGCAATCCAGGCAAATTTTCGCGGTATGAGCTGCTTTTAGGCCTAAATTGCGAGCAATTCTTTTAGATCTATCATTGAAAAGAACTTTATAGGCTTTGGAGTGTTTGTCGTGGCGTTGCCAAGTGAGATATTCATTTTGTAATACGGTGGAGGTGTCAAAGGGTTCTGAAGAGCCATGACATGCGCTCCCTGCACATGTTGCAACACCTAAATGGATGTTGTCTGCGAATTGGGGAATAGCTGTACTGGCTGCTTCAGAAATAGCTATTTGAAAAAACAAAAATGAAAAAAAGATGCAGCCTTTAATCAAATTAACTGTTGAAGCCATTTTATTCCCCTAATAACTGGTTTAGTAGCAAAATGTATTGAATAAACATAAATTCAAATACAAGTAACTATGTATAGTCTGGTAGATGTATGGTCTAAATATATATTTATTTTCAAATAAAGCCAAGTTATTAATGAAATTAATCTAAAATAATTACCAGGCGAATTAATTATTAGATTTAATAATTTTATAACAATACAATATTATTAATTACTAATATATTAAAGATTTTCTTATGTACAAGGACATAGTTCAACATTATCAAATTTGGAAACTAAAAATTTTTTACTAAAAATCATTAATAAATAATTTTACTGTAGACAATGCGGCTTTTTAAATAAGTCAAAAGGGGAAATATTTGAAATCAATTATATTAATAGAGTTTTATAATATCGCTTTTTGGACAAGAGTACTTGATTCTACTCAATTGAAAGTAAATCTGACGATCTATATAGTATAGAATATTTAATGGTAAAAATAAAATATATATATTTTACAGCATCTTAAGTTAAATAATAACACCAAGATATATACGACTTAATTAAATAATTAAAGTATGTTTAATTAAAATAATTAAAATAATTAAAATATGTTTAATTAAGTTGCGTGATTAAATTAAATCAGTTGTAAAGATTAATTACTTATAATTTTAGTTGGAATCATACTAAGATTTAATCGAAATCATTTAAAAATTAATGCATTTTATTAAAAAATGATTGTGCAAATCTAAAATAATATGGTATTAATTACTTTAAATGTTTATTTAAACAGGAGAGGATAGACAAATGAAAATATATATGACAGTTTCAGTAATAGCAATTTCGTCAATAATTGGCTTCAATGGATTCGTTTATGCTGATGAAAGCGTGACTGATTTTGGAACAGCAATTCCTACTCAAGAAGAATTCACCAACGCTTTAGTACCTCGTGTAGGGATTAAAACGCGAGGTATAGGGCAGGTTAAAAAGACTAATCCTAAGCCTGTCGCAGTAAATTTATCATTGACATTTGATTTTGATTCTGCGGATTTAACTGAGCGAACCAAAACAACTCTAGATTCTCTTGGAACCGCACTTAAAGGCTCCCAACTACAGTCTTATAAATTTAGAATTGAAGGACATACTGATGCCTTAGGAGAGTCTGGATATAACGATAATCTATCAAAGCAACGTGCAGATTCTGTTAGTAATTATCTGACCAATAATTATGGTGTTGCAGTTGAACGCATGGTTGTTGTTGGTAAAGGCGAGACAGAGTTAATAGACCCTAAACATCCTGGTTCCTCAAAAAACAGACGGGTAAAAATTGTGAATCTTGGTTTAGTAAAATAATAATCAATATGTCAAAATTGTTGGCTTCATAGTTTGGATTCGCTAGGGAAAATAAAATCAATCTTACTACTTGTATAGCTGGACTAAGTATGAAAAAGAAAAGATATAATCTAAAATTAATAGCAAGTTTTGTGTTTCTAGCAAATTGTTTATCATTTTCACCTCAGATTTCTGCGAAGGATGGTTGTACAGGCTTTTGCTCAACAGCGAATAGTTTCTTAACAGAAAGTGATGTTAGACGGATTATTGTTCAGGCTGTACAAGAGTCTGAAATAGCGGGTGTATTCTCTACAATTTCAGTAACTGATAGAGTTGGAAATGTATTGGCTGTTTATCAAATGAATGGTCCTTTTCCAAATAATGCTTTTTTTCCAAGAATCGAGATAAACGGTGGAAGAAACGTTATGACCGGTTTGGATGGGATAAAAGGGGTTATTCCAGCTAGTCTATCAGCTATTGCCAAAGCAATTACCGGTGCCTATCTTTCTTCAGAAGGCAATGCGTTTTCTACGCGTACTGCAAGTCATATCATTATGCAGAATTTTAACCCTCAGGAATTTAATCAACCAGCAGGGCCACTGTTTGGTGTGCAATTTAGTTCACTTGCTTGTTCAGATTTAGTTACGCGATTTTCATCGGGTGCAGATGTTGGACCTAAACGTTCTCCATTAGGGCTTTCTGCTGATCCTGGTGGCTTTCCATTATACAAAGACGGAGCTTTAGTTGGGGGGATTGGCGTTGAGACTGATTTAATTTATGGTGCTGATCTTAATATTAGAGATCGGGATAATATTATTGATGAACGGGTTGCACTTGCTGGAACCTTAGGATTTGAATCTTCCAGAAAAAATCGGGCTGATCGTATTACTGTTGAAGGTAAGTCTCTACGATATTCTGATATTCGATATAAAAACTTAAAAACTCAAACGGTTTCTAATGTACTTTCGGATTTATCCCAAATAGCAGGTAAAGGTTTACTTATCCCTGTTCCTGTCTATTTTGATGGTCAGGTTTTGGCAGGTACTGCTTTTGGTGAGGTAAATTCTGGAATAAGGCCGGCATCTAATGATTATGCTGGATTGGATGCTTTCGTACTAGTTGATAATGCAAACCAAGAAAGATTTCCTGTTCGTGCGGGTGTAGGAATAAGCCGAGATGAATCCTTAGCTTTATTACGCAGTGCAATAGCAGTTGCAAATAGTGCCAGGGCGCAGATTCGTCAACCCTTTAACTCTCAAGCTCGCGTTACAGTTTCGTTGGTGGATACCCAAGGTGATATTCTAGGGGTTGTTCGAACTCGAGATGCTCCAATATTTGGTACCGATGTGTCCTTACAAAAGGCACGAACAGCAATGTTTTTTTCAAAGAGCGACGCTCAAGACAAATTGAATTCAGCTTCTGATGCTGTTTATGTTAGTTTTCCAGGTCAAGCAATTGGCTTTCCCATTAGCAGTTATGTCGATGCTACAATTACTTTATTCAATGATCCTAATGTTTTGACCGGTGCAGTTGCATTCACAGATAGAGCCGGTGGAAATTTATCTCGACCGTTTTTCCCTGATGGTCTTCAACGGGCTCAAAATGGCCCTTTTAGCAAGCCTTTTCCAGAATGGAGCCCTTTTTCAACTGGATTACAATTAGATCTGGTTATTAATGGTATGTTGACTCATGTCGCTGCATTTTATGGCTTAGCTCCCGATATCGGACAAGATTGTACAGCTTCCCCTCCCGCTACATTAAACTTTATTGCTAACTTTTTGGGAATTCAGAACTTTACTGTAGGTCAGCCCATACCAGAGTTAAGAAATGGAATACAGATTTTCCCAGGAAGCGTTCCAGTCTATCGTGGTAATACCTTAATCGGTGGCTTGGGTGTTTCAGGTGATGGTATTGATCAGGATGATTTGATTTCCTTTTTAGGCGTGCATAATGCAGGTAAGCTAATTAATACTGTAAATAATGCACCTCCTGAAATTCGCGCAGATAATTTAGTACTCGCTGGTGTTAGATTACGTTATGTTCAATGTCCTTATAAGCCATTTTTAAATTCAGGTAAACAAAATGCATGCAGTGGAAAATAATAAAAAACCTTTTATAGGTTCTGTCGCCTTGACATTATTAGCTAGCAGCTGGTGTTATTTACCAACTGTAAATGCTGGAATTGCAGTAGTGGCTGAACAAGATATCGTTTCTGAGAATGCTTCAAATGAAGGGAGTGGAGAAAGAAGGCGTATCAGACCTGGTGCAACTGCAGTTAGTGAAGCAGAAGTCGTTGAACTTGCCGACCCAAACAGAAAAAGTGGACTTCAACGGATTCCTGCATTAAAAGGTCTTTATCCTGAAACATTTATACCGGTTCCTGATCGCTGGAGAATTGCGGATGCAATTGGCATAAAAGAAGGCTTTCTGGATCCCTATAACCGGAATTTGATTAAAAGTGACAGACCTATTTTTGATGACTGGTTTGCTAATGTATCAGTAATATCAGATACGATTGGTGAATACAGGCTTATACCTACGCCAAATGGTAATCAAACCACTGCAAGCGCTGGTGATATAGATGTATTTGGTTCTCAGGATCAGTACTTATTTAATCAAAATTTAATTGTTGCTTTTGTGTTTTTCAAAGGTGACACAGTTTTTAGACCACCAGATTTTGAATTTCGTATTACACCTGTGTTTAATTATAACTACACAGATGTGGAGGAGCGGCGTTTTTTGAATATAGATCCGCGCGAAGGTACTGATCGTGAAGATGGTCATATTGCGATACAAGAACTATTTGTAGATTATCATATAAACAATAGTTCTGATCGGTATGATTTTAATAGTATCAGAGTGGGTATTCAGCCTTTTTCCTTAGATTTCAGAGGCTTCCTGTTCCAGGATATACAATTAGGTGCTCGATTGTTTGGTACATGGGATAACAATTTATGGCAATACAATTTAGCTGCAATCTGGCGACACGAAAAAGATACCAATAGCGGTTTAAATGATATTTCTGAAGACTTGCGAGATGATCAAGTTTTCTTTGGAAATATTTTTCGTCAAGATTTTCCGGTACGTGGATTTACGTCTCAACTAACTTTTGCTTATAACCGAAATAGAGAAGCAAATAATAGTTTCTTCGACGATAATGGATTTTTAGTCAGACCTGCTTCAATTGGAAATGAAATCGGCCGAGATTATGATGCCTATTACGCGGGCTTTAATGGAGATGGTCATTTTGGGCGGGTCAATCTGACTGTATCTGGATATTATCTATTTGGAGATGAAACGACTGGTTTATATAATGTAGATGAAAGTGAAATAGATGCTTACTTTTTTGCCGGTGAACTGTCCATGGATTTTGATTGGATACGGGTCAGGTTGTCTGGATTATATGCGTCAGGTGATGATGATGCCTTTGATAACAAGTCAAATGGTTATGATGCGATAGTTGAAAACCCTCAGTTTGCTGGAGCTGATAGTAGCTTTTGGATCAGGCAAGCCGTGCCTTTTATAGGAGGTGGAGGTGTTGCCCTATCTGGTAGAAATGGCATATTAAATTCACTAGAATCTTCAAAAGATCAAGGTCAGTCAAACTTTACCAATCCGGGGATAGTGTTAATAGGTCTTGGAACCGATATGGATATTTTACCCGAATTTCGACTTTCAACAAACTTTAACAAACTCTATTTTGATGAGACAAATGTGCTTGAAGTTGCCAGGAATCAGGGCAGCATCAGCTCGGATATAGGCTGGGACTTATCTGTTTCTGCTATATATAGGCCTAAGTTTAGTCAGAATATTGTTTTTCGACTATCAGGTGCGGCTTTAGTCCCTGGAGATGCCCTAAAAGATTTATATGGTAATAAAACACTATATTCTGTTTTGGGTAATTTAATACTCACATACTAAATCTAGGTAAATTGTAATGTTGACTTTTTCTAATTCATTCGTACAACTATCATGAATAAATGTAAGCTGATTATATTTTCTTTTATAGCATTCCTATTGGTATCAATAAACGGATATGCTGCTTTTGATGTTGATAAAGATTCTTCAACATTGATTGCACCTCAATTCCAAGATCCGCAAGCAGTTGATGCCAAGTCTAGAGGTTGTTTGAGTTGTCATATCGAAACAGACAGTCAATCTATGCATCAAACTGAAGCAGTGCCTTTGGGTTGCGTAGATTGTCATGGTGGTAACGCTGATGAGTTTAAGCCGGAAAACAGTGCAGATAAAGATTTGGAATACCAGCTTTCAATGAATAAAGCACATGTCATCCCTACTTTACCAAATGAGTGGAATTATCCCAGTAGTGCGAATCCAAAGCATAGTTTTACCCTTTTGAATAGAGAATCACCAGAATATATTCGTTTTGTTAATCCTAGTGATTATCGGATTGTAAGAGAGTCATGTGGTGCATGCCATATGAAGATAATTGAAGCATCTGAAAGAAGTTTAATGGCTACCGGTGCTATGTTGTGGGGCGGAGCTGCATACAATAATGGAATTGTTCCATATAAACGCTATTTTATGGGCGAATCATATACGCGCGAAGGATTACCCAAGAAGTTGGTTAATCCACATGAACCTGATGAAAATATGATCGCTAAAGGGATTGTACCTGCATTAATTCCGTTGCCAAGATGGGAAAACATGCCACAGGGTGATGTTTTCAGAGTCTTTGAAGCAGGTGGGCGTAATATAACTAATTTATTTCCTGAGACTGGGTTGCCTAATGCCTTAGGTTTGATTCAACGACTTGAAGAGCCGGGTCGTCCAGATATTAAGCAATCTAATCGAGGTTCTGGTACCGGTGGACGAATTTCAGTTCCCGTTCTTAACATACACAAAACTCGTCTTAATGATCCTTTTACATGGTTTTTAGGGACCAATGATCAACCTGGAGATTATCGAACATCAGGTTGTGGGTCTTGTCACGTAGTCTATGCAAATGATCGGGATCCAAAACATTCTGGTCCTTATGCCAAAGCTGGACATTCAGGAAAAACTCAGACCATAGATCCGACTATTTCTAAAAATGAGTCGGGACATCCTATTAAACATCAATTCACCAGAGCAATTCCGACCAGTCAATGTATGATTTGTCATATGCATCAACCTAATATTTTTGTAAATAGTTTCATGGGTTATACGATGTGGGATTATGAATCGGATGCGCCGCATATGTGGCCTGAAAAGCAAAGATATTTGAATAGTGATCAAGTAAGAGCAGGAGCAAACCCAGATCCTGAGCAAATTTTGAGTCATGCGGAAGTCAGAAAAATCAATGAAAGGAATCCTGAGGAAGCAGCAGCAAGAGGTAAATGGAAAGACCTTGAATTTGTCAAAAATGTTTCCGATTTGAATCCTAAGCTTAAAGACACTCAATTTGCAGACTATCACGGACATGGCTGGAATTTTAGAGCAGTTTTTAAGCGTGATCGTAAAGGTACCTTATTAGATGCATCAGGTAATGAAGTCAGTGATACTGATCCAGAAAAATTCAATAAAGCTGTTCATCTGTCATCTATTCACATGGACGTAGGGATGCACTGTGTAGATTGTCACTTTGCTCAAGATTCGCATGGCAATGGTCATTTATATGGTGAAGTAGCAGCAGCAATAGAAGTTGATTGCATAGATTGTCATGGTACAGCTGATGCCTATCCAAATTTAAGAACCAGTGGCCCTGCTGCTGCAATTGGTGGTACTGATCTTTCTACATTAAGGAATCAGGATGGTAAATTACGATTTGAATGGCGTGGCAATAAGTTGTATCAACGTTCTGCCTTATTTAGTGATAAGGAATGGGAGCTGAGTCTAGTCAAAGATACCGTTAATCCTGCTCATACCACCTATAATGCCAAAGCAGCTCGAGCAAAATTAGTATCGAAAAATTCAGAGACATTAGCTTGGGGAACCGATGTAGCTCCTGAAGATAGAGCTCATAAAAATGAAAATATGACCTGCTTTACTTGTCATAGTTCGTGGGTGACCAGTTGTGCCGGTTGTCATTTACCTATTCAGGCAAACTGGAAAACAGACACACTTCATTATGAAGGTGGAGAAGCGCGTAATTACGCAACTTATAATCCACAAGTAGTTCGTGACCAAATGTTTCAAATTGGTCGTCATGGACAGGTTAAGGGCAATAGAATAGTTCCTGTGCGTTCATCTTCAGCCTTGATACTTTCATCCAGAAATGCAAACAGGGAACTGATTTATATCCAGCAACCTCCAGTTTCATCGAGTGGTTTTAGTGCACAGGCATTCGCCCCCAATTTTCCACATACAACGCGTAAAACAGAAACCAAACAATGTGAAGATTGTCATTTATCTGCAGAAAATGATAATAATGCAATCATGGCTCAACTGTTATTACAGGGTACCAATTTTGTAAACTTTGTTGGATATAATGCCTATGTGGGAACAGAAAGTGGTATATCAGCTATTCAAGTAACTGAGTGGGAAGAACCTCAAGCCGTGATAGGTAGCTATTTACATAAATATGCTTACCCTGATTGGTATAAGGATCATCAAAATAATAAACAAGTCTTAAAAAGAGTACATAGTCATAGTTCTGATGTAGCAAGCTGCTTACAACTACGCGGAGAATATTTATATGTTGCCGAAGGCTCAGGTGGATTTAGAGTCTATGATGTTGCCAGTATTGCCAATAAAGGTATTTCTCAACGAATTATAACGGCGCCATTTTCACCATTGGGACATGATACTCATATAAGTTCTAAAAATGCGACTTGTATGGCTTTACCTACCAATCAACCCATTCATCCACAACGCCGCTATGAAAGTAACTATGGTCTTTCTGCCGAAGCGATGAGTAAATTGATGAATGAGACGAATCAGGAACAGGATTTCCATCCAATCTATAACTATGCCTTTATTGTTGATGCAGAAGAAGGCTTAATTCTGACCGATGTAAATACATTGTCGGACGGAAAAGCGAGAAATAACTTTCTTACACGTGCATTAACATGGAATGGGGATAATATTCTAAAAGGAGCTAAACATATAACGCTAGGTGGCTATTATGCCTATATTACAGCGGATGTCGGTTTGATTATTATCAATTTGGATTCGCCGCTATCGCCAAAAGTTGCGGCAGTGATACCCTTGAATAATGCTAAATCTACAGCTTTACAATTTAGATATCTATTTGTAACCGATGCAGATGGTTTTAAAGTTATTGATGTAACAACGCCTGAAAAAGCAAAATTAATCAGTGGTGTCTCGGTTGCTTTAACGGATGCGAATCGAATTTATGTTGCTAGAACCTATGCTTATGTGGCAGCAGGCTCGCAGGGTTTAGCTATCATAAATGTTGAAAAACCAGAAAGTCCTAAGCTGCTACAGTTGTTTACAGCTAATGGTCAACTCAATGATGCAAGAGATGTTATTGTCGCTTCTACTAATGCTTCTTTGATTGGTTATGTTGCTGATGGTAAAAATGGATTGAAAGTATTGCAACTAACATCACCGGATAGTCAGCCTAAGTTTTATGGCTTTAGCCCAGAACCTAAGCCTGAACTAATAGCTTCGTATCCAACTTCAAATATTGCATTAGCCTTGTCTAAAGGTTTAGATAGAGATCGAGCAGTAGATGAAACAGGCGGTCAAATTGCAGTTTTTGGTAGAATTGGATCCAGACCTTTTACTCAACAAGAAATGCATAAAATGTATTTGAAAAAAGATGGTACTCCCTGGTTTACTAGTAATAAAGTAAAGTAATACAAATTTACATTACATACTTATAAATAGTGGCAATAGATGCAAGTGTATCTATTGCCACTTGACCCATTACTCAGTTATGAAGCTTCGAAATAATTTAAGGAATAGATTGCGATTGTTTTGTGTTCTGAAGGTTATTTAATCCATATACTTCAGTTCTAGATAGTTTTTATGGAAGGTGTACTTTAATGATTTTTAAAAGTAATGGGAATAGCTTTAGATTTATCTAAGCTAGAGGGAAGAGAAATTTATCGTTACTTACGTTAATTTGAGACTATTGATATTGTTAAATTCCATATGTTCTTCTTCCTTTGAAATACTCCATCTGGGTATTTATTTTATGAAAAGCCTACTTTCGTTAGATTAGTTATCACCATAAATCCTTAGAATAATGAATAAAAAAGCCTATCCAGCTGATAATTAATAGTATCCATGGCAAAGATGAACGCATGCAATTTGGATTTACTTCAGATGAATGTTGATTGGTTTGAAATTGATCATCGTTATTCTTTCCAGTTTTATGTTTTTTTTTATTAATTATTCTTACTTTAGCTTTTTGTTGTTTTTTATAATGATAGATTCCTTTTTCTATTCCCTGGGCAATTAGTTTGGTTTGTTCTTTAGCTTGTCCTGGGCGTTGCGTAGCCTTAGCAACTTTTAATGCCTCATCCTGAGTTTGGGTAGAGGTTTTAGTATGACGAGTTTTATTGCTCATAGTAAAAATATCATTAGTTAATGTTAAAGATTTAGACTGTAATCTATTAGAAAATAGTGATTGTTAAATAATAGTTGGTTTTATGAATCAAACATTACTTACTTTTATATGATCAAGGGGAGTATATCACCAGAAAGTGTATAGAATATTTTTGCTTTTCGTTCTATATTCCAAAAGCAATTAACTTTCTGTCTGAACAATAAATGATATCTATTACAATTGGGAATTTACCAACAAGATGATTTTTTTTACTAAGGTGATTTGACGGAATAAAGTTACCAAGATTGCGCAGGATTTTTATTTCTTGAAAATTGCTCATGTATTATTCTACCTAGGGGATCCTGACCTAGACCGAACTATTTCACAAGAGGTGCAAAGTCATTTCTACGAAACGATTAAGATCGTTTGATCAGGAGCAAAAAGACAAGCAAGGTTGGTGATTTTGTTTCGTCAAACCACCAAACTAATCAGTTTTTCTATTGATCTAGTTAGTAAGTCATTGAATATATGAAAGTTAGTGGCTATTATTATGCTAAATTAATATTCATCATCAAGAATTTTATAGGGATCCATCTCAATATTTAATATTTTATCACCTAGCATAATTATTTTACCGTTATAGCGATCATTTCCAGTAGAAGTGAATTCAAATAGATAGGATCGCCAAGCACTAATTCCCCCTTCTCTATTTACCTTAAACCATAATCCATTCAAGGCAACATATTCATCTAATAATTGTACGCCTAGTTTTCGGCAGTGTGAGGTTACTGCGATAAAAGCAATTTCACGTGCTTTCATGGAATTGGACCAATAAAAACCAATTAATAGCAAGAGTGTGATGAGAAATAGATCTAGCATGATTATGTACCTGAGTATAAAAGTTATCTAGACGAATCCAGCGTAGGCATTTATTATAGAGTTACTTTTAGAAAAGGTCTTGAACTTATGAATTATCTTGAAATTTATTTTAATGGCGTCTTAAAGCAGTCTTTACCCATTAAAACTGTTACTGTTAGTATTGGAAGAGCATCTAGTAATGAAGTTGTTATCAATAATATGGGCGTTTCAAGTTTTCATGCTGTAATAAGTGTAAGTAACGGACAATATACCATTGAAGATTTGAATAGTTCGAATGGTACATTTCTAAATAGCCAAAAGATAAGCACACGTCAAAAAATTCGTTTTGAAGATTCGGTTACTATTGGTAAACATATTTTAAAGATTTCGGAATGGAGTCAGATACAGCAAAATAGTTCTGCTCCAGTATCAGTACAAGAGTCGAGTGATGCTACTGTAATTATGGTGTCATCTTCAAAAGTTTCTGGACCCGGTACATCTCAAGCTGCTTCAGATATCAAGCAGAAGAGTTTCTATTTAATCGTAAAAGGTGATTTAAATGGAATAAAAAAAATGCTATTGACTAAAGATAGCTACTCTATTGGAAAGGCAAAAAAGAATGATATTCGGATAGGTGGTTTTTTTACTGCAGCTCATATTGCAGAAATTGATAAAGTGGGTCATTCGTTTTATATTAGTCCAGTGAAAAAGAAAAAAGTAACCTTGAATGGAAGTGTGATTAGTTCAAGTTGCTTATTAATACCCTCTGATGAAATCAGAATTAAAAAATTATTTATCAAATTTTCATCTGATTGAACTTGGGTGTTTAACTTTATATAATCAATTACACAAGAGGATTTTTTGTTTGAAAGTCATCTGTTGATATAGAAATATAGCACATTTATGACTAAATCAACTTTGTAAAAAAGTAGATGGTCAGATTGCTGGGAGTCATCGTTATTAATTAGCAAAGTTAATCGTGCGTTAACAAAACAATTGTAATATTGTCATTCCCTCCTAGTGCTAGGGCAGAAATCAGTAATTTATGGGAGTAATTATCAATTTGTCTAGCGTTTAAACCTTCTAGTTGTTTTTCAATTTCTTGATCATCAACCATATCTGATAAGCCATCTGAACAAATTAAAAAGCTGTCGGTATTTTGAATATCAATTACCTGTATTTCAGGCGTAACTGTCTGGTAGGGGCCTACAGCCCGATTAATTACGTTTGATTTGGGTTGCTCGCCGATTTTTCCATTATCATGCCAATCCTGCAAAACTGAGTGATCTTTTGTTATTAATTTTAGTTCTCCATTTCTAAGCCTATAAACTCGGCTATCACCAATATGAAATACTAGCATTAAGTCAGGCCTCACTATCCAGCAGCCAGCAAGGGTGGTGCCCATTCCTGTGCCACTAGGCGCTCCCCTTTCCATGTTCAGTTGGAATATGTAGTTATTTGCTTCGAATAAAGCCTTTTCCAAATGATCTTCTTCTTCATGGGTGTCTACATCATCATGTTGAAACAGGCGTAGTAATCGATAAAACCATGATTTATTTTCTTCAACAGGCTGTTGCATACGAAGCATTTGCAGAATGATTCGTATAGATTCTTTGCTAGCTACTTCACCAGCTTCATGACCTCCCATTCCATCTGCTACCAATAATAAGCCAAGTTTCTTATCTATGAGGTAGGTATCTTCATTGTGTTTACGCACACATCCAACATCAGTTATTCCCGTCGCAGTATATTTATTAAATATATTTTTCTGCATTATTTCTACCCGTTTTATTAGTATTGATTCTATAATAAATGATACTCATAAATTATATTTAGTTATTTCTCAAACAAAAGCATGCAAATTCCTGGTTATACAATTATTGAGACTATAGGTACTGGTGGAATGGCAACTGTATACCAAGGTATACAGAACTCACTTAAACGAAAAGTAGCGATCAAAGTTATTCATCAACAATTGGCAGATCAACCATTAGTGATAAATTTGTTTGAACGCGAGTCGTATATTATTGCACAGTTGAATCACCCCCATGTAATCCATGTTATAGATCGTGGTTTATTGTCTGACAAAACACCCTATTTTATTATGGAGTATCTAGAAGGACAGGATCTAGCGAAATTTATTCAATTGGGAAGTCTAGAAATTATAAAAAAACTGGAAATTATAATCCAGGTCTGTAAAGCGCTGAGTTATGCGCATAAAAATGGCGTAATCCATAGAGATATTAAACCCGCTAATATTTTTATAGATAGGGAGTTTCATGCTCATGTTCTAGATTTTGGTATTGCCCAGTTTTGCGATATCAATCATGCAACAACATCAGACAAATTGTTGATGGGTACATTGGGCTATATGTCACCAGAGCAGCAAATTTCATCTTCAGATGTAACTGAACTGAGTGACATATACTCTCTAGGGGTTGTTATGTACGTTCTATTTGCGGGGCAACAGCCAACTGGCGATATTGTGTCACCCTCTGAATATGTCGCAGGAATTGATCCCTTATTAGATAAAATAATTTTACAGTGTCTCAATATGGAACCAGACAGCAGGCCTGTTTCTGTAGATATTGTTAAAGATGTTTTGCTGAAATTACTCCGCGGTACCCATTTAAAAAACGAACAAAAACAACGAGCAGAACAAGGAATTTCTAACCTTAAAACACGATTTTCTTTATTGGATGTTATACAAGAAGAAAAGCAAAGTGCTATTTACTTATATGAAAATAAAAATGATAATAATCTGCTGATTATTAAAAAAAGACCTATTTGGAGTAAAGGTTTTAATGAAACAAATTTGCTAAAATCACTAGTCCATAAGAATATTGCCAAAATCTATGGGACTTCTAAAAATGACCGATCCTATATTATTGTCATGGAATATTTGAACGGAGGTGCATTACAGGATCGGTTAATTATTGCAAGTCCATGGAATGAGGCATTAAAGACTGTGCGGGAAATTTGTATGGGGTTGGCCTTTGCACATCAAAATAATCTTATCCATGGTAATCTGAGACCTAGCAATGTACTTTATGATGAAAATGGCTTAATAAAGCTTACAGACTTTGGACTTGATGCGCATTATCAAAAAAGTGGCATTAGAAATTGGTATAAATTACAAAGTGAAGTAAAAACCAAGCGTACTGATATCTATTCAGTAGGAATCATTCTATATCAATTGCTAACAGGTGCATTGCCTCAATGGAAAAATAAGAAAATCTCAGTGACTTCAAAATTTTCAGATTTGCCAGAGCAGCTAACTAAAATGGTAGAAAAAATGGTAAATTGGTTGCCGCTTTCCAGACAAAATAATATGGGACAAGTATTAGATGAAATTGATAGCTTACTTGAATACCATCAAAAACTGATAATAGAAGAGGCTAATACTCAAAAATGGGCAAAACAAAGAGCCATTGAAAATGCGCTTAGGGATCAAAAATTCGCCAAAAGAAAAAAAATAATGGGTTGGCTAGTGATATCACTAGCAATAACTGCCATAATCGTAATAAGTAGTTATTTTCAGAAAATACTTTTATATTTAAACTAAGGAATTACAAATGAGTCAGTGTAGCCAATGTGGTCATCCTCGTGACAATTCGGAGGCCAGATGTCAAAACTGTGGGGGATTAAATTCTAAAATTGACGAGATTCTTGCCAGGGAAGAAGCTGAAAGAGATAAAAACACGCTTAAAGGTAAGTTAAAAAAAATCATATTTGCGGAAGACAAAAAAGAAGAATTATCCTCACAATATGAGGATTTCAAAAGCTCACTAAGTAAAAGGGCAATGTTTACACTTTTTGTTATTTTTGTTTTTATTTTTGCAATGACTTTTACAGTAATTTAATTGGTGTATTTAAATGATATGTTATTCTGGTTCTAAGATGGTATTTTGAGTCAGGCATATACATTACGCAGTCACGGTTGCAGAATAAGCGAGTTGTTTTTGCTGATAGCAACGTGCTGGTACGTACGGGCACATATGAGCGGTGCAACTGTTTCAGAAATTTAGTTTATCGGCAAAAACCGACCGCTAGAATTCCGCAACCCTAACCGCGCAAAGTATCATATCCAACAAAACAATATGACAGGAATACTAGAATAACCCCGTAATTTTACCTTCATTAGTAATATCAATACGTTCAGCAGCAGGTATTTTGGGTAATCCTGGCATGGTCATCATGTTTCCGGCTATCGCTACAATAAAACCAGCACCGTTAGCCAGTTTTACTTCGCTGATTTCTACTGTATGACCTGAGGGTGCACCTTTAACTGTAGGGTCAGTTGAAAAACTCATTTGAGTTTTAGCCATGCAAACTGGGAATTTTCCGTATTTTTCTTGTAAGGCTTCAATTTCCTGACGAATTTTAGGGCTTGCTGTTATTCCGCTTGCGCCATAAATTTTAGTGGATATAGCTTCCATTTTGCTCCAAAGCGTCATATCATTATCATAGACAAAACTACATCCTGGCTCCCTGTTATCTACGATATTAATGATTTCTTTTGCTAATTGTTCCGCACCTATTCCTCCTTCAGCCCAATGTTTTGAAACTACACATATTGCTCCAATGGCTTTGCATTTTTCTATTAATAATCTGATTTCCGCATCTGTATCGAAACTAAAGTGATTGATGCAAATAATACAAGGCAATCCATAATTACTGGTGATATTTTCTAAATGACGTTCAAGATTAACAAACCCTTGCTCTAATGCGGCAAGATTTTCCTTGTTTAAATCTTCTTTGTTGATACCTCCATGGAATTTCAATGCGCGAATGGTTGCAACCAAAACAACCGCAGAAGGTTTTAAGCCTGCCATGCGACATTTAATATTAATGAATTTTTCAGCACCTAGGTCTGCACCAAATCCTGCTTCAGTAATAGTGTAATCAGCCAGTTTTAATGCTGTTTTGGTTGCGGTAACGGTATTGCAGCCATGTGCAATATTGGCAAAGGGGCCACCGTGCACAATAACCACATTATTTTCCAACGTTTGTACAAAGTTGGGTTTAATAGCATCTTTTAATAATGCTGCCATCGCGCCTTGAGCATTTAAGTCACTAGCATAGATAGGTGTTTTTAGATCTGCTTTGTAGGCTACTACAATACGCCCTAAACGTTCTTTTAAATCCGAACGACTCGTTGCTAGACATAATATAGCCATAACCTCAGAGGCCACCACAATATCATAACCGTCTTCTCGTAAATATCCATTGGCTGGGCCACCTTGGCCGACCGTAATTTTACGTAAGGCACGGTCATTCATATCCACCACACGTTTCCACTGAATTCTTCTTGGGTCTATTCCTAATTCATTACCATGGTTGATATGGTTATCAATTAGTGCTGCCAATAGGTTGTGGGCAACTCCAATGGCGTGAAAATCACCGGTAAAATGTAAGTTAATATCTTCCATGGGTACTACTTGAGAATATCCTCCACCAGCGGCACCACCTTTCATACCAAAACAGGGCCCAAGTGAAGGTTCACGTAAACACATCATGGTTTTCTTGCCAAGGCGATTCATTGCATCGCCTAAACCTACCGTTGTTGTGGTTTTACCTTCGCCAGCAGGTGTGGGGCTGATAGCGGTAACTAAAATCAACTTGCCTTCATTTCTATCCGTTAAACTGTCCAGATATTCTAATGATACTTTTGCTTTGTAATGGCCATAAGGATCCATGTGTTCAGCTGGAATGCCAAACTTTTCTTTGACTAAATCAATAATAGGTTTCATTTCTGCCTTTTGAGCGATTTCGATATCAGACATTGTAATTTCCTGTTATTTGAGTTTTCTTATACATTTAGGTGGTTTCCAACAATAAATAGTCCAAACTTTCTTGTCTTTTTGTTCCTGATCAAACAATCTCAATCGTTACGTAGAATAACTATGCGCCTCTTGAGATTGTTTAATCAGAAACAAAAATCCTACGCAATTCTGGCATATTTATTGTTGGAAGCCACCTTAGGAGCGAGGATTTAATAATATCCGAATCTTGGCTTGTCTTTTTGTCCGTCTTCTGCGTTGTAGAAACAGTTGCATAGCTCGCTATGCGCCCGTTTCTACGCCTTGAAGACGAACAAAAATCCTGCGCCAAACTTTCGGATATTATTAAATCCTCACTCCTTAAAGGTTTTGTAGTTCTGTAAAATTAGTTTGGTAATTTGTGATAATAAACCTGTGAATCTTTCATAAATATCCAGGTTGCTATACAGTGCATTCTGTCATTATTATTAGTTTTTCGTAATGCAGAACATTGTCTTCCATGATGGTGAATTGAAAGCGGACTGAAGTCCGCTCTACATTGTCGGAAGGTAAGCGAAAATGATGATTAATCACTGTATACAGGGAAGCGAGAACAAAGCAGGCTAACCTTGTCACGTACTGCAGAAATTACTTTTTCATCGTCCATATTTTCCATTACATCACACATCATATTTGCGATTTCTGTCACCTGAGGGACTTTAAAGCCTCGTGATGTTGGAGCTGGGGTTCCCACTCGAATTCCACTGGTAACAAAAGGTGATTCGGGGTCGTTAGGAACAGCATTTTTATTGACAGTAATATGAGCTTTACCTAGGGCAGCATCAGCCGCTTTTCCCGTTATACCTTTAGGTATTAAGGAAACCAACATGAGGTGATTGTCAGTGCCACCCGAAACGACATCAAATCCACGATTGATGAAAACACTGGCCATAGCCTGGGCATTAAGGACTACTTGTTGCTGATATTGTGCAAATTCTGGCAACATAGCTTCTTTAAAAGCAACAGCTTTGGCTGCAATGACATGCATCAATGGGCCGCCCTGAATACCTGGAAAAATATTGGAGTTAAATTTTTTCTCTAATTCAGGGTTGCTTTTACAAATAATAAAGCCGCCTCTGGGGCCACGTAATGATTTATGCGTTGTGCTGGTAACAACATCTGCAAAAGGAACGGGGTTAGGGTATATACCGGCTGCAATTAATCCAGCAACATGCGCCATATCAACAAAAAGATAAGCCCCTACTTTGTCAGCAATGTCCCTAAAACGTTGCCAATCGCAAATTCTTGAATAGGCAGAAAACCCGGCAACAATCATTTTTGGTTTATGCTCTAGTGCTAAGGCTTCCACTTGATCATAATCAATTTCACCTGTATCAGGATGGAGTCCATACTGAATGGAATTGTAGATTTTACCAGAAAAATTAGGTTTGGCGCCATGAGTTAAGTGACCACCATCAGCCAAACTTAAACCAAGAATAGTATCTCCCGGTTGAACTAATGCCATGTATACAGCCATATTCGCTTGTGAACCGGAATGAGGTTGCACATTGGCATAGTCTGCACCGTACAACTCTTTAACACGGTCGATGGCTAATTGCTCAGCTTTATCTACAAACTCACAGCCACCATAATAACGTTTTGACGGATAGCCTTCGGCATATTTATTGGTCAATTGCGAGCCTTGCGCTTCCATAACACGAGGGCTAGTATAGTTTTCTGATGCAATTAGCTCAATATGGTCTTCCTGGCGCTGACGTTCGTCTTCCATGGCTTGAAATAATTCATTATCAAAACCCGCTATGGTCATGGACTTTTTAAACATTATATCTCCTGATAGGTTATTCTGGCTGGATTAGTAGTATTTGAAAATCAGCAACATTAGTTCCGGTTGATCCGGTAATAACAAGATCCTCTGATTTTTTTAAGGCTGTATATGAATCGTTATTTTTTAATCTGTTTTTGGGGTTTGCTTTAGCTATTTTCATTCGCTTGAGTGTGCCTGAGTCAACTATTCCACCCGCAGCATCTGTTGGGCCATCAATTCCATCCGAGCCGCCACTAAGAAATGTCCATTTCCCCTTTAGTTTATGTTTTTTTGCGGCAATTGCAAAAGCCAGTGCTGTTTCTTGGTTTCGTCCGCCTTTGCCGGTTCCCTTGAGAGTAACCGTTGTTTCGCCGCCGGATAGTATTGCTGTCGCTTGGCTTAAGCCAGATTCTATTCGGCTTTTGGCATAAACAACTAATTGTTCTGCAAAATCTCTGGCTTCACCCGAAACTGACTGACTGTATAAGTCAGTTTCATAGCCAAGCTTTTGGGCAGTTTTGATAATTGAGTTAAGGCTGATAGTGTTACTTCCAACCAATGTGTGCGTATTTTTTGTGAAAAAGGATTGACCAGGTTTTGGCGTTTCTTTGATATGCCCTTGGGCACCTTTTTCTAGTAATGTTTGTACATTAAGAGGTGTTTTTTCCCAAATATGTTTTTCTTTTAGGATTTTTATTGCCTCGGCAAAGGTAGAATCATCAGGAACCGTTGGGCCACTTGCAATGGTGCTTAAATCATCGCCCACAACATCAGACAAGATAAAAGTATGTAAATCTGCTGGTGTGGCCAATTTTGCTAAATTGCCTCCCTTAATTTGAGAGAGGTGTTTCCTGACACAGTTGATTTGTTGTATGTCAGCTCCGCTAGCCAACAATAAATTAGTGGTGATTTGCTTATCTTCCAAGGTAATACCAAAAGCAGGATAGGGTATCAGTGCCGAACCGCCTCCCGAAATAAGTACCAGTACTAATTCATTACTCTCTGTGTTATTAAGCTTCTTGATGAGTAATTGAGCCGCTTCTAGACCCGCGTTATCTGGACTAGGGTGACCCGCTAGAATGACTTTAAAATCAGTTGCGGTTTGCGCATTCTCATAATTGGTAATGGCTAATGGCATGCCTGCTAAACGATGTTTAGGAATGAGTTCCGTGACTGCTTTGGTCATTTTATATGCCGCTTTTCCAAATGCAATAACATGTATTTTTGACCATCTTCCGCAAAGTATTTTTGATTTATCACTTAAATTTAAAGCTATTTCAAAATGATTTTCAGCTACCGTCAAACAGTTTTTAACGGCTTGATACGGGTCTGCTGCATCAATTCCATTCTGAAAAATACTGATGGCATGCTGACGAATATTTTTAAGTGATAATCCCATAATAAATGAAGGTTGGTTAAGCCATTTTTTTGGCTAGTTTAAAGATAAGTTCGGCATCAAAAACTTGCGTGTTATTTTCAAATAACTTGGCAATACAGGCGCGGTGTAGTGCTAGTTTAAGTGGGCCGAATCCGATTGCCCCCCAAACTTTTTTGCCATGACGATCTAACCCTTTATCAAGCATTTCTGTACCACCGATGCCTAATGGTGGGGTGGCATTAGCATCTGCAATAACTTCCAAATTGGAGTTGTTTTCCCAGTGTTCTGCATTGAGTAACGGAATGCCCGCTGCACCAGTAGCAAGAACAATATTAGCATCCTGGATGACATTTCCTCGAGCATTACAGTCGGATGCTTCAATAGCCGTTACTTCAACTCTAAATCGTGCTTTTATTGCTGCGCAGGCTAATTCTGCACTAGATAATTCTCGGGAAGTAATTGATACATCTGCTCCATCCTGAGCAAACATGGCAGCCGCACGTTGACCAACTGGGCCTGTTCCTGCAAGAATAACGACTTTTTTTCCAGCTATTGAAGTGCTACTAGCTATTTTTGCCACTGCTGAGGCTGAAGTAGTGTTACAGCCGTTACTATCTAGCATTACAGAGACCTGAAAGCCTGGAAAAAAACATTTTTGTACGGCAAAAAGTAGAGCTTGACCTGCTAGCATATTACTACCACCGATAAAAATGGCTGTATTCTTTTTGTTTTTGGGAGCTCTAGTGAAAATTGTACCTTCAACCAATGAAGAGATGTTTTTGGTTGTTAATCCACCGTGAGGTATTACGTGATCTGCACCTCCATCGTAGGCAACTACAGTATCGAATGAAGAGGGTGAAATATCTGTATCAAACTGGAATAACAATTTTTTCATTCTTGAATCTTTAAAAGTATTGGAGTGCATATAGGGCGTGCATAATTAGAATAGCTTTAGCGATTCTAAATGTTTTATGCCAAGCCAATTGGCGAGATTGTGTTCTGCACGTTTATAATTTGGTTTAGGCGTTTAGCTTTCTAGAGGTGAAGCAATGGAAAAAATCTTGCTACAGACTTGTCCTAAGCAATAACAATCTTATAAGGCTTAACTATTGTTGTTTTTTTTCTACTATTATTAATATAACAAGCTAATATACCATTCCAAAATGTCTGATTATATGTTAAATTCGCGTTATTATACCTTATTTTATTCATCGCTTTAATTATGACTTTTTAGCGTATGTTGATTGATTTATAGTTTATTCGATATATTAATACGCTTTGAAAAGAAACATGTTTTATAAGGAAAACAAATGAAAACACCCATAGATATTGCTGTCACTGGTGCGGCGGGTCAGATCAGCTATTCATTGCTATTTCGTCTGGCTGCTGGAGAGTTGCTGGGTTCAGATCAACCCGTCATCTTACATTTACTGGAAATTCCACCGGCCATGGATGCTTTAAAGGGTGTGGAAATGGAATTGAATGATTGTGCTTATCCGTTATTACATAAAATAGTCATGACTGATGATCCCAAAGTGGCATTTAAAAATGTTGATTATGCTTTTTTAGTCGGTGCAAGACCACGCGGTCCTGGTATGGAGCGAAAGGATTTGCTGTTATGTAATGCAGAAATTTTTTCTACTCAGGGTAAGGCGTTAAATGAAGTCGCACATCGAAATGTAAAGGTATTGGTCACTGGAAACCCTGCCAATACTAATGCATTGATTGCAATGAATAATGCCCCTGATTTAAGTTCTGGATGCTTTTCTGCCATGACGCGTCTGGATCATAATCGCTCTATAACACAATTAGCAGAGAAAGCGGGTGTCATTGCCAGTGATATTAAAAATGTGATTGTTTGGGGGAATCATTCCTCTACACAATATCCAGATTTACATTATGCCAAGGTAAAAGGTCAGGATGCTTTGGATTTAGTGGGATCTGACTGGTTTGAGGACTATTTTATTCCTACCGTACAGCAAAGAGGGGGAAAAATCATAAAGGCTAGAGGTCAGTCCAGTGCAGCATCAGCAGCTAATGCTGCTTTATGTCATATGAAAACTTGGGCTTTAGGAACTGATGAAGGTGATTGGGTGAGCATGGCCATCGTTTCTGATGGAAGTTATGGCATTGAAAAAGGCTTGATATTTTCCTTTCCAGTCACTGTTTCTGAGGGGCAGATAAAAATTGTACTGGGTCTGGACATTAATGAATTTAGTCGTGAGAAATTACGAAGTACAGAAGCTGAATTAATAGAAGAAAGAGATGCAATAAAGCATTTGTTTTAAAAAGACTTCAATACGGTACTGTTCGTTTTCAGCTGGTTTTAATATACAAGGATGTATCTAGGCTGAGCATGCGTATTAATTTACATGCTTTTAGATTTCTAATTTATTGTCCCTGTGTAGTCTTAATCAGTTAAGAAACTATCAAAATCAATTAATTTAATTGAATTGTTTTTTGCCTTTAATTTGTCTTCTTCTGTGTTATAGCCCCATGAAGCCAAAATTAATTTAACTGAATCCAGTTGACTGTTATTTAATACTTTTAATAAAGAAGAAAGCATGTCCTCAACAAAATAAATATCTTCTGTGGTATGTTTTTTTATTAATTCTATTAAAATGGCTTCCTTGCTCTTATTTTGATCTAATCCAAAAATACAATCATCTGCTAATTGCACTTGATTGGCATTAAGTATCTGTTTAACGAAACGTTCCTGTTTTGTGGTAACGATGTACCACAAGTTTTCAGCAGAAAGATGTTGTAATTTTTCTGCAACACCTGGAAATAAAGGGTTTTTCCTTACCCAGTCATCTAGATCTGCTTTAATCCAGTGATCTCTGGTTTCGCCAAACAGTGTTTTTAGTGCATTGATTTGTAGATTTGAATTTTTAATCACATCATTTTTCTTAATATGAAAATTATTGATAATTGATTGAACGGATACACCATCATTTAATAATCTAACAATTAATATAGCTTCGTAACCCGTTCCCATAATGGGACGTATCTGACGAAAACTATCTATTATTTGTTCTGATGGTAAATCTCCAGGAAAGTCATCCCATATTTGAATGGCTGCTTTCCAACCTGAAATACCCGTTTCTAACGCGCTATCACAAATCACGCCGTCAAAGTCTAACGCATATATAATAGATTGTTTCATATATTACCTTTAATTTATACCTGAAGGTGATTTTTGAGCAGGCTTCATTTCCCTATATTTTAGCTGCTTTCTTCGATTTTTATGTTCTAAGAAAGTATTTCTCAGGCTTATTTTTTAAGCTCAACAAAGCCGTGAATGCCTCTTTTAGATTCGCCTGCCAACCATTTTTTTAGAAATATTATTTCCTCAGTTTGTTCCAGTTCATCAATGCTGTTTTTATTTCGTAGCAATCTGAATGCAGAAGACAGTATTTTGTATTTATGTCCTGTAATCCCAGCTCTCTTTAAGCCTAGCGTATTTAAACGATAATGTTTGGGAGGTCTTTCACCAATTAACATAAATGGGATCACGTCTTTATTTAAGCCCGTGGTACCTTGCACCATTGCATAGGATCCAATGCGACAAAATTGATGGACGACAACAGCACCACCCATGAATACAGCATCGCCTATTTCTACAAAACCTCCGATAGCAACATTATTAGCGAAAATAGTTTGGTTGCCTATAATGCAATCATGTGCGACATGGCTATTATTCATAAAAAAACAGTCGGAACCTATTTTGGTAGCACCTTCTGTAGTTGCTGATCTATGTGCTGTAAAACCCTCTCGAAATACGTTGTTATCACCTATCTCAAGCCATGATACAGTTGCTACATTAAAACTAGTATCTTGAGGAGCGCCACCCAATACCGCATGAGGGTGTAAGATGTTACCTTCACCCATTTTAACATAGGGTTGAATGACAGCATGTGCGCCTAACTGACAATTTGCTCCCAAGGTAACATTCTCTTCAATAACTGCAAAAGCGCCTATTGTTACATTGTCTCCCAAAATTACGCCAGGCGCTATTGAGGCAGTAGGGTGAATATTTTGTGTCATTTAACTTTAATTCCTCGTACAAAAGGGCGTTTGGGAAATTGATATTAAAAACTAAACTAGATCCAATAAATATTAGGAGCAGTAGAGCTAAGGAGCGAGGATTTAATAATATCCGAATCTTGACTTGTTTTTTTGTCAGTCTTCTGTGTTGTAGAAATAGTTACGTAGCCTGCTATGCGCTCATTTCTACAACACAGAAGACGGACAAAAATCCTGCGCCAAACTTTCGGATATTATTAAATCCTCACTCCTAAGTTTAGTTTGTCATGATGTTAATGTCGATATATTGGGGAATAAAATGTGATCTTTAGTGGTTTCGTATGAGCATGGGTACTGATTTCTAGATGTCCGCGACTATTATTTTAATGTTTATATACATAATTATTGATTCGTTTCGGCTAACACAATGATATGTGTGGGTTAGAAATAAAAGAACAATTATTGAGGTCTATGTTATAACAATTTTTTAAAATTCCGAAGAGGATAAAAATGGCTCATAAAAATAATCACTTTGGGGGGGGGTTGTCAGTCACTGCAATGTGAGTGGGTTGCAAATTCAGAATTAACCTCTGGGATGAAATTTACTATGGAGTGATTTTAACCGTTCTTGAGCGATATGCGTATAAATCTGGGTGGTAGATAAGTCTGAATGACCTAATAATAATTGGACTACTCGTAAGTCAGCTCCACGATTGAGTATATGGGTGGCAAAAGCATGCCTTAAAGTGTGTGGAGAAAGCGGTTTATTAATGTCAGCTTTTTTAGCATAGCCTTTGATGATATGCCAAAATGCCTGGCGAGTCATGCCTGTACCGCGTTTAGTGACAAAAAGAAAATCACTTTGCTTGCCCTTTAAGATATTTTCTCGTGCGCCTTCCATGTATTCTGTCAGCCAGCTCATTGCTTGTTCACCGATGGGGACTAATCTTTCTTTGCTGCCTTTTCCTAAAACCCTGACAAAGCCCTGTCTGAAATTTATTTGTTCAAATTTTAGACCCACTAATTCAGATACTCTCAGCCCTGTCGCATAAAGAATTTCTAGCATTGTCTTGTTTCTAAATCCCAGATATTCTGTGGTTTCAGGTGCATCAAGCAATATATCAATATCGTTTTCTGATAATGATTCAGGTAATAATTTTCCTACATGGGGTGAGTCAATTAAAAGTGTGGGGTCTATTTCAATAGAAGCTTCCCTATGTAGATAACCATAGAAACGACGCAAACTAGATAAAATACGGGCAGATGAGCGGCTACCTATTCCTTGTTTGTATCTGCTTGCCAGGAATAATGCAACATCACTTTCATCGACTTCAAATAAAGATTTTTCTTTTAGCCATTTAGCAAAAATCGTTAAATCACTTCCATAGGCTAATAGAGTATTTTTACTTAAACCAGATTCAGCCCACAATGAATCCAAAAATAAATCTATCTGATGAAAAGAAGTTTTCATTTGGGAGTAGGGTTTGAAAAAACTTGTGTATTATAACGCAGTTGTTTGTTCTTTTTCGCTAGTAGTAAATCAATTCCCATTGCTTTATTGATAATATCAAATGTATTGGGATTGAATTTATTAGAGGCTGCTTGGGTTAAGGGGACAGGATTAGATAATATCCGAATCTTGATTTGCACTAAAGCATTAGAAAAGCTTTCGGATATTATTTAATTCCCACTCCTAAGCGTTCTAGTTTAATTTTAGATCGCCTGATTCACGGAAATGTATTTGATACCTAAAAAAGGCTGAGGCTAAGAATTGTAAACGATAAAAGCCACCCATCATGCCATGAATATTGGGTTACGTTTTCTTGCTACGCTCAAAAATCTTACTCAACCTCCCTTTTGGTCTCATTTTATGTTCTTGTATTCATCTACAAGATATTGATTTTATTATAGGGGATCAGGTGTTCTGAATCTCTGGAAAACTAAAAAAAAGCCAAAAAAAAGGCAACTTAAAAGCTACCTTTTTTTAAAGGAAAATAAATTATCCCAGTTTTTCTTTGATACGTGCAGCTCTTCCAGTCAAATTACGTAGATAATACAGTTTAGCTCTGCGTACTGCGCCACGTCGCTTAACAGTAATGTCACCAACTTGTTTGCTATGTGTTTGGAAAACACGTTCTACACCTACGCCATGGGATATTTTTCTAACCGTAAATGAAGAGTTAAGTCCACGATTACGTTTTGCAATCACTACACCTTCATAGGCCTGAAATCTCTCGCGATCTCCTTCCTTTACCTTGACCTGCACAACTACAGTGTCACCTGGTCCAAAAGTAGGAACATCTGTTTTCAGCTGTTCCGCATTTACTATATCAATAATATTTGTCATTTCCACGCCCTATATACATAAACTTATAATACGGAATATTAAGTGATTACTATCAAAAAAAATCGCCTGTTTTCTGGGGCGTATTAAATAACCTGAATGAGTTAATTCGTTTTTTGTAGCTCGTTCTTAAATTCTTCCAGCAAAACTTCCTGTTCTGCGCTTAATTCTTTATTCTTTAATAAATCAGGTCTTCTTAGTGCTGTACGTCCTAAAGCCTGTTTCATTCTCCAACGTTCAATCATCTTATGATGTCCGCTCAATAGTACATCAGGTGCCGATCCTAATGCCCCCTGTTCTGGTCGTGTGTAATGAGGTGTGTCTAAGAGACCATGCATAAATGAATCCTGATTTGCAGAATCCTTGTCGCCCAGAACACCCGGAATCAATCGGGTTATTGCATCAATAACAACCAGAGCAGCTAATTCACCACCACTGATAACGTAATCACCCAAAGACCATTCTTCATCACATATAGTATTAATGAAACGTTCATCAATACCTTCATAACGACCAGCTACTAATATGAGCTGAGATGTCTGAGTTTGGCTGGCTTCAATTAACATTTTCTGAGTAATTGGCTTGCCTTGCGGGCTCAAATAAATAACCCGACTTTTCAAATTTCTATTTGCTGCTTTTGCTGCATTGACCGCATCACATAAGGGCTGGTATTTCATTACCATTCCCGGCCCCCCACCATAGGGACGATCATCAACAGTTTGATATTTATCGTTGGTATAATCTCTAGGGTTCCAGGTGGTTAATTTAGCCTGCTTTTTTTCAAATGCTTTGCCAGTTACGCCATGGCTTGCAGCTCCCAGAATCATCTCTGGAAAAAGTGTGACTACATCAAATTGCATAGAGTTATCGGAAGCTGATTAATTAAAAATCTGGATCCCAGTCAACGATTATCAAACTCTTGTTAAGGTCAATTTTTTTAATGACTTGATCTTGCAAGAATGGAATTAATCGTTCGATATTTTCATCATCCTTAATTGCCAGAACATCATTTGCCCCCGTTTCTATAAGGTGATCAACTATACCTAGCTTAATACCTTGATCTGTTTCAACCTTTAAACCAATAAGATCAGACCAGTAAAATTCATCCTTTGCTGTTTCAGGAAGTTGGTTTTTTCTGATAAGGATTTCATAGCCACAAAAAGCAGCGGCCTCATCTCTATGAGTAACTCCGTCTAAGCAGGCAACCAGTCCCTTGCCTTGTCGTTGTCCTTTAACGACTTTAACGACTTGAGTTGCATTTTTGCTTTTTAAGATCCAGGGAGAATAATCAAATATGTTTTCTCTCGGATCAGTAAAGGAAAAAACTTTAACCCAGCCTTTTACACCGAAAACGCCAGAAATTTCACCTGCAGTTATAAACTCGCTGTCTGGCAAAATGCTTAAGCTACTGCTTTATGAGCATCTTTTATCAGTCTAGAAACGCGTTCAGAAGGTTGGGCGCCCACAGATTTCCAATAATCAATGCGCTCATCGTCTAAACGTAGTCTTTCTTCGTTTCCACGAGCAAAAGGGTTAAAGAAACCTAATCGTTCTATATAACGACCATCACGGCTGTTTCTGCTGTCAGTAACGACAACGTGATAAAATGGACGTTTTTTTGCACCACCTCTTGCAAGACGAATAGTTACCATGTAAATACCTTAAAATATTCAATCAAAATTCAATCCGCCTATTCTACGCGAATTTTTTGATATGTGAAGGGTAAATTTAAAATCAAAGATAAATAAAGTTGTTGTGGGCATTGTTTGGGAGTAAAGCAGGCTGCTTGAGTGCACTTTGTAGTCTCAGAAAAGTCATGTAGAGCGGACTTTAGTCCGCTATGAAGTCACATGTACCCTGTAAATTAAGGATAATGTTTAATCAGAAAATGAAAGTAAGGGAGCTGGAAAAAAATAATCACCCAATCTTGCTGGTCTTTTTGTCCGTCTTCGATCGTGCAGCAACAGTTACATAGCCTGCTATGCGCCTATTGCTGCACGATCAAAGACAAACAAAAATCCTGCCCAATAATGGATGATTATTTATTTCCAGCTCCCTAAATATAATAAACTCATAATATTACCTATGGAATGCCATGAAAATACTAAAGTAAAATAAAGAGTAGCACCAGCTTTTCTCTAGGACTGATTTACTTTATGATTAAAATTATATTCAATAACTTCTACTATTTCTTTTTCATTCCACACTTAAAAGCATAGCGGACTGAAGTCTGCTCTACATTCTCATTCCACGCATATTACTTTTAAGACCGCGCAACATATTTGCCATATTGCCTTTTGCAAACTTTTTCATCATCTTCTGCATCATTTTATGCTGCTTAAGAATTCTATTTACATCTTGCAACTGTTGTCCGCAGCCAGCCGCAATACGTTTTTTTCGATTACCCTTTATTAAATCTGGATAGCGTCTTTCCTTAAGTGTCATTGAATTGATTACGGCAATTTGTCGGGCTAACTCTTTATCATTAATTTTATCTTTTACGCCTTGCGAGACATCGCCCATACCAGGCAATTTATCCATCATTGCTCCAACGCCACCCATATTTTGCATCTGTAATAACTGGTCTTTGAAATCGCTCAGATCAAAACCTTTTCCTTTACTGATTTTCCTGGCTAGTTTTTCGGATTTTTTCTTATCTGCTTTTTGCTCAATCTCTTCAATCAGCGTCAGCATATCGCCCATACCTAAAATACGGGAAGCAATACGATCTGGATGAAAAGGTTCCAAAGCATCTGACTTTTCACCCGTACCTATAAATTTAATAGGTTTGCCGGTGATATGTCTGATGGATAATGCAGCACCGCCACGTGCATCACCATCGGCTTTGGTTAATATAACCCCGGTTAGAGGAAGTGCATCATTGAATGCTTTAGCTGTATTTGCTGCATCCTGTCCGGTCATACTGTCAACTACAAACAATGTTTCAACCGGATTAATGGCGGCATGTAAAGCTTTAATCTCCCCCATCATTTCTTCATCAACATGCAAGCGACCCGCAGTATCGACGATAACAACATCAAGAAATTGTTTCTTGGCCGCTTCAATTGCATTAACCGCTATATCCACAGGCTTTTGGGAGTTGTCACTTTCAAAAAATACCAGATCGAGATCATCTGCTAATGTTTGTAGTTGTTTTATCGCTGCTGGGCGATAAACATCGGCACTGACCACGCCGACTTTTTTCTTTTGAGTTTGTTTTAACCAACGACCTAATTTGGCAACAGTGGTTGTTTTACCTGCGCCTTGTAAGCCCGCCATTAGTATTACCGCAGGAGGATTGGTTTTAAGATTCAATTCCTCATTAGCCTGACCCATTACCTTAACTAATTCGGACTGAACCAGTTTAGTTAATGCCTGGCCTGGGTTTAAGCTAAGTTGAACTTGTTTACCCAGCGCACCTTCTTTTACCTGTTCAATAAAATCAGTAACAACAGGCAAAGCTACATCAGCTTCAAGCAAAGCCATGCGGACTTCGCTCAAGGTATCTTTGATATTGCTTTCAGTCAGTTTTCCTTGACCTTTTAAATTTTTAAGGGTGCCGCTTAATCGATCGGTTAAATTATCAAACATATCTGCATCTTTATCGTTAATTTACTGTTACTATTTAATTATTCTGAATAGAGAGGTAACTATCGTTTTATGTCTCTATAATTTCTATTAGGGAGATGGAAAAAAATAATCATCCAATCTTGCTGGTCTTTTTGTCTGTCTTTGATCGTGCAGCAACAGTTACATAGCCTGCTATGCGCCTATTGCTGCACGATCAAAGACAAACAAAAATCCTGCCCAATAATGGGTGATTATTGTTTTCCAGCTCCCTTACATTAAGGTTTTTGAGTTTTCCTAAACAGCATATTATGAAAATAATTTGTCTCAACTTTGGCTGCCAACGCTATACCTCAATAGAACAATATATTAACATATGAAATGCCAAGTTACTTATGTATGGTTACCCATGAAATTAAAAGACACTAGAAAATAAAGCCATGAGCCCCACCACACTTGGAATCATCAGTCTTTGCGTCTATTTTACCAGTATCGTTCTATTGATTAAAGATACGCTAGCAAACGCATCTCACAAGCTTACCCTTGCTACAGCCTGGTTAGCTGTTTTTATACATTTTTCATACACAGTTAATGTTTTTTATCAGCAAGCAAATTTTAACTTTAGCTTATTCAATACAGCTTCAGTTATTTCGTCTCTGGTTGCTTTGCTGTTGCTATTGGCAACATTAACCAAGCCTGTTGAAAAACTTGGCTTGGCAATATTTCCTTTGGCTTTTACTGCATTATTATTAGTCATGCTTTTTCCAGAAATAGAACATGACCTGATAATAAATAACTGGCAAATGACTACGCATGTGCTCAGTTCAATTATTGCCTTCAGCTTGTTAAACATAGCTGCATTGCAGGCTATATTGCTTGCCATACAGGAAAAACAATTAAGAAAACATCCGCCAATGAGGTTTATTCAAACCTTACCGCCTTTACAGACTATGGAATCATTATTGTTTCAGATGATTGCTATGGGAGTGGTTTTTTTAACCCTGTCATTAGCCAGTGGATTTGTTTTTTTAGAAGATTTGTTTGCCCAACATTTATCCCACAAAACTTTTTTGTCTATAGTCGCTTGGCTTACTTTTTCAAGTTTGATAATCGGGAAAATGAAATATGGATGGAGGGGGCAGACTGCTGTCAAATGGACTCTGACAGGCTTTATCTTTTTATTGTTAGCTTATTTTGGAAGTAAACTGGTGCTGGAACTTGTTTTGAATAGAGTGTAGGTGAGGGTGCATTGAAAATTTAAAAAAAGGTTATTCACGATGGCTCTTGTCAGGGATTTATTACAAGATATGGATTCTTGATATGTTTTGTAGGAATAGTCTGTGACAGCGTTTCCTGTCATTTCGGAATAGGTGGTCACGTAAACCCCTTATCGGCAACGTGACCAACATACTCGCACTATAGCTCAAGTTAAGAGTTTATTTGAAACGTCTTTATAAGGCTTGATAGGCCTGAGCTTTAGTTTTCCCTCGTCTCATATCTCTTAATTTCTTTGCAGTTTCATTTCTGTGTGTTTCTGTTGCTTTTAATATTTCTTGATTCAGTCGTTTTACTTCTTCCAGTTCTTCTTGCTCTCTCTCTGAAAAAATCTTATCTGATATAAAAAAAATCTGTTTGATCATTAGATCTTGTCTGGATTGCTTTGCCAATAGCTGATCCCATTGACCTTCGATAACATTGATCATCATTTCTTGCGTATGCAACAAAATATCAGAAGTTTTATATTCGGAACTTGGCATACTAACTGGCGTAAGCCTTTAATGCTTTGTTGGCTCGAGCGTTTACGGTTTGCACAGGCTTGTTAACTTTCACAGGTATATTAACAGGTGTTTGCTTAATTTCAACATTGTTGACTGGTTTTTCGAACTCAATCTCTTTTTTCTCCATCGTTGCGGCAGGCGCATTTATTGCATCCCAGGCTACTTTAACATCACGGAGTAAACCACTTACTTCATCAAGAATCTCAATGCTATTATTCAAATTCGCAGCTAATAGTTGATGCGTAATATATTCATAAAGTGATTCCAGATTAGCAGCAATTTCTCCGCCATTTTTCATGTCAAGACTGGCTCTTAAACCACCTACAATATCAATTGTTTGACTAATATAATTACCTTTTTCGGCAATTTGTTTCCGCTGCATGGCACCTTTTGCGAAGGCTATTCGCTTTAAAGCACCTTCAAATAACATCTGAATTAAGCGGTGAGGATCGGCATAATCAATTTCAGTGTTATACCCATAATCACTATAACTACTCAATGCTGCATTTGTTTGTGCACTCATTACAATACCTGCCTTAAAATTATAATCAAAATCTAAGCCTTTTATCGGCATGAAATCAACTAACTTTAGCCTAAATTCTGTTGCCTTAAGTATAACAGTAGCCAAGAATAATGTAACTTCTTGAAAACAATGATTCAGTTTGAATCAATTAAATTTAACTTATTTTTTCACAAATAAGTAGATATGTATAATTAAATTAACATTTTGTAGGGGCAAACCCTTGTGGTTGCCTTGCGTTGAGAATATGAAAATTGTAACAGGGGGCAAGCACAAGAGATTGCCCCTACGGTATTGTACCCTCTATATTTTGTTAAAATAATTATTCTTAGGTACTTATAAGATGTTGCGCGATGATTTGGCAGCGGTGTAATAGCTTGAGCTATTGCTGTTCCGTAGTAGCTTAAGTTATTTGAGCCCAGTTGTTAGCTTGATCTTAAAATGGTGGTCATTATTTTATCCTCCTAAGCCCAAAAAAAATTAACAAAAATTTATTAAAGATTCCAGTTAGCAAGACGCTAACGTTTGTGAGAATAGCAAAAAACCTGTTTAAAAGCAGGCAACGCTAACAAATTATTCACCGCGCATTCATACCAAAACAGTGTGCACGGATTTCTAATAAATTAGGAGAACTATCATGGGTTTAGGTATCAACACCAACGTTCCATCCATCAATGCGCAACGAAATCTGGAAAAATCGCAAATGGGACTGGCTACCTCATTGCAGCGTCTGTCAACAGGTTTACGTATTAATAGTGCAAAAGATGATGCTGCGGGCTTGGCAATTTCAAACCGCCTTACTTCACAAATAAAAGGCTTAGGTCAAGCTAGCCGAAATGCCAATGATGGTATTTCATTGGCTCAAACGGCTGAAGGCGCATTATCTGAAAGTACCAATATATTACAAAGAATTCGTGAGCTTGCGGTACAGTCTGCTAACGCCACAAACTCTTCTTCTGACCGTTTAAGCTTGCAATCAGAGGTTAACCAATTAGTTTCAGAGCTGGATAGAATTTCAGAGACTACCTCATTTAACAGTATTAAATTATTAGATGGTTCTTTCCAAGCACAGCAATTTCAAGTTGGCGCTGATTCAGGACAAACAATCCAGGTTAATATTGCTAAATCTACTTCGGATAGTTTGGGTATCGAAAAATTCAACACGGACAATGCTACTCTAGGCGTAGAGGTCGCAACAGGCGATCTTTCTGTTAATGCCAGTGGAACCAGTAATGGTAAAGCGAGTACAGGCAATACTACGGTAGAAGCTTTAACTGATGCTGCTTTTGTCGATCAAAAAATCACCGTAACAGATAAAGATGGCCAAACATCAATTGTTTCTATTAATGATGCAACAGATAGTAGAGATGCCTCGGTCATTGCTACTAAACTGGATGCAATTAACGGCGTAAATGCTACAGCCAATGCCAATAGTGTTTCTTTTGACACTAGTGCGCCATCTACTAATGGCGACAAAATATCTTTTAGTCTGGTAGCAAAAGATGGAGGCACGCCAGAAAATATTTCATTGGTTGTTGATTCCGCTACCTACACCAGTGATTTCGATGCAAAAATACAAACAGCCATAGGTAACATCAATACAGCAAACGGAGATAGCGACTTATCCTATGATACGGCAACTCAAACCATTACCAGTGCATCTGGGGTCAATTTAGGGGTTGAAAGTCTGGCAGTAGAAGATAATGCACAAGTCACTTTTAGTAATTTTGCCAATGTTTCAGGGGAAACTATTTCTTTTGCCATAGATGGTGAAACTCGTACATTTACTGCTGGCGATACTGATGCCGATAATGCAACAGCACTGTTACAGACATTAACTGGTCATACTAATTTTGGTACGAATTTTACAGCAGCACTTGATTCAACAGGTGAGAAAGTAGTTGTGACTGGACTTACTCCAGCTGGCGGTACTAGCACAGATTTAGGTATTACTGCGTATACAGGCAATGATGCTAATACGGCTTCTCAGGTAGATATCACATCTACTGCAGGCTCCACATTTGGAGGAACTGTCCTATCAGGTACTAGCACACAGACGCTTACCGAAGGTGCGACTGGTGTTTTATCGTCTGCTAACACGGTAACTACCAATAATACATTTAGTGCTACTATCGAAGAATTTAACTCTGTCGCGGGTGAAACCATTTCATTCAAATTGAGCGCAGCACATACATCTGATCCTACTAAAGCCTATGATATCAGTTATACAGCAACGGGCACCCAGCAGGGTGATGCCAATGCTTTAAAATCGGCTTTGGATTTGGCATTAGCTAACAATACGGGTACTAACGATTTTTCAGTGGCTTTAAGTGGCACAACTGATGTGGTTATTACTGCAACTAGTGCAAATACTGCTGCGGCAGGTGCTGTAACTGGGATAAGCTTAAGTGAATTTGCGGGTTCGAATGTTAGGGCTTCGGGTTTTACATTGACGGCAGGTACAAATACAACGGTCGCCTCCGCTTCTATAACTGAAGCTGCGACTGCAAATGTAGCTGTGACTAATATAACAGCGACTCAGAATAATGATTCCTTAGGTTTTGCAGGTCAAAATCTGACGGAAGAAGGACAGACAGCTGCATTACAAATAGGTACCTATAATATCACTGTAGATCCTGGCACAAATATTAAGACCGATGCAGACAATGGAACTTTAGATAGAGTGAGTGCATTATCTACAGGTACTGATGTGTCTTCTTTGATTGGTGCTGAAATAGCCGATCAAACAGTTACCGTAACAGATGCTTCGGGTGCAACAACAGCCGTTAATATTGATGCCGCTTCTGGAAGCAGAGATGCAGCGTCTATTGCCTCAGCCTTATCTGCTGTAGAAGGTGTTACTGCTACAGCCGATGCCAATGAGATTGATTTTGCGGCAACTACAGTCCCAGCAGCTTTGCAACATGGTGACAAATATAGCTTTGATCTTTATGCAGGGGACTCGGCATCACCTACTAACGTTTCTTTTACCTTAACAGCTTCGGGGGCAACCGCTGATCCAACTAATGGAGATTTCACTACTCAATTTAATGCAGCAGTACAAACTGCACTTTCAAGTATCAATAATACAAATGGTAATTCAGACTTGTCTTATGATGATGCGACTCAAAAGTTAACCAGTGCCAGCGGTGCTAATTTAGCTGTCGAAAATTTTGATACACTCGATAATGCAGCCATTGAAATTAATACATTTACACAAGATGCGGCTACGGATACAACTAGTTTTACCTTGGCTGCTGCTGCAGGAACAATTTCTTATCTATCAAGTGCAACAGCTGATGATAACTTATTAGCTGCCTTACAAGCTGATGCGAATTTCAATAAAACATTTACTGCTTCTTTGAATGACGCTGGTGATAGCGTTGAAATTATTGGTATTGATGGAGCTTCTTTAGATATTGAATTGGTGACAGGTACCAGTACAGATACAGCCGATGGTTTTACAATTTCCACAACGCTTGATAATATTTCAGCATCAGGAACGACGGTTACTAATATTGGGGCAGTGAGTGATGGTAGTACAGCATCAGCCATTTCAGCAACGAATGTCCAAACTGATACCTTAAGTGTTGAGGGTAAATCATTAGTTGAATCGGGTGGAACAACCGGTAGTGACTCTTTATTAAAAGTCAGTTCTTTTTCAGTGACTGTTGCTGATGGCTTTAGCATTGCTACCGACAATAGTACTGAAGGTGCACTAGACCTATCTTCAGATGGCATTTTTGACGGTGCGGCAAATACCAACGTTACTTTTACTAATGGTGTGGGGGGAGCGGATACCTCAACAGGCAATAATGTTGCAGCTCAAGCACTCACCCTGACAGGGACGGGAACGGGGACTATTGATATACAAAAAGATCAATCAGCTAAAAACATTGTTGACATCGTTAACTCTATTTCTGAAACAACAGGTGTCACTGCTTCTGCCAAAACAACGGCAACATTATCTGGCTTAAGTACTAATGGTGTTACTTCATTTAATTTAAATGGAACGGATGTTTCAGCCAATATTACAACGACTGATTATACGTCTCTGGTTACGGCAATTAACGATCAATCAGGAAAAACCGGAGTTATTGCCACTTTAAATAATACTAAAACTGAAATTACTTTAACGCAATCAACAGGCGAGGATATTAAAATTGAAAATTTTAGTAGCTCAGCTGCCAATGCGACTACTAATGCTGTCGTTTCTTTAGACGTGGCTGGGTCTGAAGGCATTAAAGTCAAAGTCTCTACTGGAGAATTAGGTGTAGATAGAGACTCAACGGTGGTTGGAGGTAACATTGAGTTTAAATCTACTGCGGGTACATTTAATATTACTTCAAGTCTTGATGCCGATGAAGGCGGATTATTTGCAAGTGATTCATCTATATTAAATTCAAGCGACCTTGAGTCTGTTGCTTCACTCGATATATCGACTGTTGCAGGTGCTAATGCAGCTATTGATATAGTTGATGGGGCAATAGCCAGTGTGGATAGCAACAGAGCATCATTGGGTGCTATCCAAAACAGATTCACTTCGACTATTTCAAATCTGGCTGTCAGTGTTGAAAACCTGAGTGCGGCAAGATCTCGTATTTTGGATACAGATTTTGCTTCTGAAACCGCAGAATTAACCCGTAACCAGATTCTGCAACAGGCTGGAACTGCAATTTTAGCGCAGGCGAATCAATTACCACAAAGTGTACTATCTCTATTAGGATAAGGTAATCCATAATAGAGTAAGGATCTGATTCCTCAATCTGGCCTGGGTTAAGGAATCAGACAACACCTACAGTAAAAGTGAGATGTGATCATGAGCATAAACATTAATACACAATACAGTCCGGTAAAACCCGAATTGCTTAAACCGATTTTAAAAATAGCAGAAAATTCGAGTGTCAACACGGATCCTGACAATAGCAAAATAGGTTCATTTGGGACGGGTAAAGTAGAAAACAAAGTGGAAGACTTTAAATCTACTGCAATTGATAAGGTTGCAGAGAAATCAGAGCCGTCTGAGGAATCATTGAACGAAGCCGTTCAACAATTGAATAATTATGTACAATCAATCAATCGAAACTTGGAATTCAATATTGATACGGACAGCGGCAAAACAGTCGTCAAAGTTATTGATGCAACCACTGAAGAACTGATCAGACAGATTCCAAATGAAGAAGCATTGGTTATTGCAAATCAAATTTCGAACCAGGCAAATGAGATGCCTGAAAATTCTGGATTGTTACTGCCCAAGCTTCATGCATAGTGCCATAAATATGACGGCATAGATATTGCTAGAATATCTTAAAAAAAGTGAAGCGGCAAAGGCCGCTATTTGTGTTTGTAAAATTTAATATTTAATCGGATGCTTGCAAGTAAAACTGATTTTTCTTAAAAAATTCATTTCGCGGACTTTTTTGCACAGTATTGACAGCTAAAGCAAGACACTATCTTATATGAGGTAAACATTATGGCCACTATTTCATCCTCTGGCATTGGTTCTGGTATTGATATTTCTGGGCTAGTGGATAGTTTGATTTCTGCTGAGCGTGTGCCGACAGAAAGACGCTATGATAATCAAGAAGCTGTTTTACAAGCGAAGCTTTCAGCTTATGGTTCTTTAAAATCAGCCTTATCCTCTTTTCAGGGATCCTTGTCGCAATTAAAATTTGCTACTACCTTCAATGATGTAGTTAGTAGTACATCTGACGAAGATCTTGTTACTGCTAGCGGTACCAGTATTGCCAATCCAGGCAATTATGCCTTGGAAATAACAACACTTGCCCAAGCGCAATCGCTTAGTTCGAAAAGTTTTTCCGAAACCTCATCCCCAGTAGGAACAGGTACTTTAACTTTCGAGTTTGGAGATTTTGATGGCAATAGTTTTATTGGTAATAGCGAAAAAACCAATCAAATCGTTACTATCAGTAGTGATGACAATAGTCTGCAAGGTATTAGAGATGCGGTTAACCAAGCGGATATTGGCGTAACAGCCAGTCTGGTTAATGATGGTTCTGGTTTTAAATTATTATTCACCTCTGATGAAACAGGCAAAGAAAATGGCCTTAAAATTTCTGTTGCTGATACCTCAGATGCCGATAATTTTGATGCTAGTGGTTTATCCCAGCTCGCTTTTGACCCAGCTTCTGTAAGCAACCAACTCACTGAAAACCTCACGGCAGAAGATGCGGCTTTCAGTTTAAATGGATTAAACATTACTAGTTCTAGCAATACAGTTAGCTCTGCTATTTCTGGAATCACTTTTACCTTAAAAGGTATTACAACACCCGGCTCACCAGTCAATATAACTATCGCTAATAATGATAGCCAAATTACCGATTCAATCGTTGAATTTACTACAAAGTTTAATGAACTGATTGACACAATTTCACAACTGAGTGATTTTGATTCCTCGACTGAGCAGGCAGGCCCTTTACTTGGTGACTCTGCGGCACGAGGTGTTGAGTCACAATTGCGCAGACTTATTACTAGTCAGTCAACTGGTCCAGATGGAGAGGTTACTTCATTATCAACGATTGGGATAACCACAGATCGAAACGGAAAACTTTCTTTAGACAGTAATAAATTACAAGCGGCAATTACTGATAACCGTGACGCTGTTGCGCAAATATTTAGCGCCAAAGGTTCAACAACTGATGCGCAGATCAATGTAATCACATCAAGTGCCAACACGCAGACAGGAACTTACTCAATAAATCTGGAGAATATTGCCAGTCGTGGGGTTTTGACAGGTACTGCATCGGCTGCATTATCAGATCTGGCAAATTCCCCCTTAACAATAGATGATACCAATAACAGCTTCAGTTTACTGATTGACGGTATTGGAACGGGGAATATTGATCTTACCCAAAAAATATATAACTCCGGCGCAGAACTTGCCACAGAAATTCAGGCAAGAATTAATTCCAGTGATTCTTTAAAAACCAATGGCAGCAGTGTGCTAGTCAGTTTTTCAGGAGGTAAACTGCAAATTTCTTCCGCTTTATTTAGTGCTAAGTCTAGCGTTGAAATTACAGCCATTGAGGGTAGCAATGATTTAGGTCTAACGCTGGGTAAAGGAACCTCAGGTACAGACGTTAGGGGAACAATAGGAGGGCAATCTGCAATAGGACTTGGTAACCTGCTCACAGGTAGGGGAGACACAGAGGGAGTGGTATTGGAAATTACAGGTGGATCTGTAGGCAATAGAGGCACTTTGTTTTTTAATCGAGGAATAGCTGATCAGTTAGATAACTTAATCAGCCAGTTTTTGAATGCAGATAGCTTAATTGATTCTCGCACCAGTGGATTAAATACACGTATTGATCGTCTGAACGAGCAACGATCAGCCTTAGATAATAGACTGGAAAATCTGGAAAGCCGTTTATTTAGACAGTTTAATAATTTAGATATTATAGTGGCAAGATTACAGTCAACAGGTAATTTCCTTGAACAGCAATTGGCTAATTTACCTGGGTTTGTTAGACAAGATAGATGATCGGGTATACCCCAATACTGCTTACTTAAAAAATTATAACTTAATAAACAATATCTTAATAACGTAACCCAACAACACATTGATTAATGGGAGGGTGTTGGGTTACGTTATCGCGCTTCGCTTGATAAGCTAACCCAACCTACATTCTAAGCCATTGTTTGTTCATACCTTAATCGTTAAGTAAGCAGTATTAGGGTATATCCAATTAACTTTGGTTTGACGAATGTTGTAGAGCGGACTGAAGTTCGCTCTCCATTAGCATCGACTCATCAAACCTGAATTGTTGGAGTACTCGAATGTCTAAGTGATTTATACTCCGTTCCTAATCTATAATCCCCTTTTGCACGCTACTTCATACTATATATATTCTCTTACTTAAAAATCATTGTGTAGCTCTTTTATAATCTGCACACACGCCACTGGTTTTATCGAAAAGGAAAAATATTGCCATCAAAAAAACGTCACTGTCTAAATAATTAGTTTATATAATTGAAATATAAGTAACAATAATTATTTGGCATTAAAAAAGCTTCATGTTTGGTAAACTAAAAAATATGGAGTGATTGTCATGCCTCAAGTTATAAATACTAATATTCCTTCCCTTAATGCTCAACGAAATTTAAATCGCTCTCAAGATGACTTAGCAATCTCTTTACAACGTTTATCGTCAGGTTTACGGATAAATAGTGCTAAAGATGATGCGGCAGGGTTGGCAATATCGAACAGAATGACCGCTCAAATTCGGGGTTCTACACAAGCAGCCCGAAATGCCAACGATGGCATCTCTCTAGCTCAAACAGCTGAAGGCGCTTTATCAGAAAGCACCAATATCCTCCAACGAATTCGTGAACTTGCCGTGCAATCAGCGAATGCCACTAATACAGCTTCTGACCGTTTAAGTCTACAAGCAGAGGTTAATCAATTAGTTTCGGAGTTGGACAGAATCTCAAATACAGCCAACTTTAATGGGCTAAAAATATTAGATGGTTCTTTTACTGCTCAACGATTTCATGTGGGTGCAGAAGCGGGTCAATTTGTTGACATTTCCATTACCAGTGCCACAACAGATAGGTTAGGCATAGAAAGCTTTACTACAGACAATGTAACCTTGGGCATTTCTAATGCGACTCGTGGGTTTGATGTTGATATAGCAACCTCAAATTTGAATATAGCAGGAAGCGGTACTTCCTATGCAAATGCCATATCAAGCAATCTAAATGCATATGACCAAACCTTAACGGTTACTAATGATCTAGGTAGCATCACCCCTATAGTCATTGCTAATGGAACCCAAGATATAGCTGTAATAGCCAGTCAGTTGAATGCAATAGATGGTGTAGCGGTCACGGCAACAAATAGTGCTGCTTTTGGTGATCCTGGACTTTTTACTAATCTTCAGAATGGTGATCAGGTTAAATTTGATTTGCATTCAGGCCTAGATTCAGTGACTAAAATTACAGTAGATATTACTTATGATTCTGCTACTTTTACAAGTGACTTTGATACCGCTGTCTCTCAAGCTGTTTTGGATCTTAACACGCTAAAGGGAAATGCAGACTTAACTTACAATACCTCAAGCAATACCATTGATAGTGCATCTGGAGCCAATATAGGTATAGCCAATTATGAATCAATAGATAATATCTCTTATACCATCGATACTTTTTCCAACTCTGTTGCTTCTGAAACGAATACACTGACTTTTGGTAGTGCATTGAATAGCACGGTTAGTTTTTTAAATAACGCAGGGAATCAAGCTGGCACGGCTCAAAATCTTTTAACTGCTTTACAGGGCGATGCAAATTTTGGTTCTACTTTCACGGCTATATTAGACTCAGCCGGAACGGGTGTGGAAATTACCGCAATTGATAACAGCGCCATCAATCTAGCTAGTATTTCCGGTGATAACTCAGGAGGCGTTAGTAATGGAGGGTTTACAGCAACAACCACTCATGCAGGAACAGCAACCGGACCATACACTATTGCTGAAGGAGGAACGCTATTAACAGCTTTTACTTCTGCCGATGCCGCATCAGTAATGACTTTTGCAGCACAAACGGTAACAGAGGATGCGGCTCATTCCGCAGTCCAGTCTGGAAGCTTGGGAATAACATTTGCCAATAATAATTTTTCAATCCAATCTACAGTTGCATCCGGAGCCAATAGTTTTCTCAATGCTGCCGCAAACGCAAACGCCTTGAACACGATTGGAACCAACGGTTTAAATGATACGGATCAGGGTAACAACGTTGCCGCTCAAAATATTACAATTATAGGTACCGGTACAGAAGTCATCAGTGTGCTCAATGATGAATCAGCAAAATCAATTATTGCTAAAGTTAATGCACTTGCTAAAAATACTGGGGTCGATGCGACTGCTTTCACTACCGCAACATTAAGTAATATCAGTGCAAATGGTGTGGTTTCAATAGAATTAAACGGCATTAAAATCAGTGGACGAGTGACAACAACAGATTATATTGCGCTAGCTGATGCAATTAATGATCAAACCAGTAAAACTGGAGTTGTTGCTATTGTAGGGATTAATAATGATGTGATTACTATGAGTAATAATACCGGTGAAAATATTGAAATCCTAAATTTCAATAATTCGGCGGGGCCTAATTCGACGATAAATGTTGTCGGCAAAAAGGGGGCGACTGTTTTGTTAACGGCTCAGAGTACCGATTCAACCGTAATCGGCGGAGAAATTGAATTCAGTTCCACTAATCTGTCATTTAGTGTCAGCTCTGACGTTGCCGGTATTAATGGCAGTATATTTTCGGCAGGCGCTAGCATTCTTAGTTCTAGTGCTTTAATAGCCGTTGATAGTATAGATATTTCTACCGTTGAAGGTTCTAATCAAGCGATCAAAATTGCGGATGGCGCCCTGGGTCAAATTGACAGTAACAGAGCAGATTTAGGTGCGATACAGAATCGTGTGCAGTCAACTATCGGCAATCTTTCAGTCACTATAGAAAACCTAAGTGCCGCACGATCCAGAATTAGGGATACTGACTTTGCTTTAGAGACAGCAGAATTAACCAGAAATCAAATTTTACAACAGGCAGGTACCGCGATTCTAGCTCAAGCTAATCAGATTCCACAAGGTGTTTTATCTTTGTTACAAGGCTAAATTAATCAAATTATTTGATTTTGAAAAGAGTTTCTTAATCAATTAAAAGAGCAGTTATATGAGAATTTCTACAGCTTACAGTCAACTTTCAAACGTTAATGCTTTACTAGAGCAACAGGTAAAGCTGGCTAAAACGCAGCAACAATTATCCACGGGTTTAAAACAATTAAAACCTTCAGATGACCCGATTGCCGCAGCAAAAATTTTAGAATTTAATGTAGAAATAGACCAGCTCAATCAATTTCAGCGAAATATTGATACCGTTCGAGAGCGAAATGTTCTGGAAGAATCTTCGCTACAGAGTGCAGAAAATGTTCTTTTTCGTGCCAAAGAATTAACAATTCAAGCGGCTAATGGAACATTAACGTCGAACGACAGATTATCAATAAAGTCTGAAGTTGATCAATTACTGGACAATTTGCTGAGTATAGCTAATACCAAAAATGCGAATGGCGAATATATTTTCTCGGGCTATTTAACGGATACTAAACCTTTTGTATGGGATACAGTATTAAATGCATACGATTACCAGGGAACTGATAATCAGCGAACCATTCAGGTTAATGAAAGTCGACGTATAGCAGACGGAGATCCAGGTTCTAGCGTTTTTGAAAACATTACCTCTGTCAGTCAAGATGCCAGCCTTAAGAATAATACCCGGAGTATTTTTAATACTCTCAAGGCATTATCTAACGCCTTAACCGGAAGCTTTTCCGATCCAAATGCAGTAATACAAGGGAAACAAGCAGTCAATACACCGCTTACCTTGGTTGCTGGTACAACGGTTACTTTAAATAATGATCTTGCAGCAGCTCCCATCACTATTAATTTAGCAGGAACCTATAATACGATAGATGATCTCGTCAATGTTTTTAATTCAGATGTCGCACTCAATGGTGCGGGTATTAAAGCGCAAAGCAATGGACAATTTTTAGAATTTATTTCTACAACCCAAGGTGCCGTTTCAAGCATTTCCCTCACTGCAATTAGTGCTAATTTTGCTACAGAAACGGGTTTTAATGCGGGAGATACAGGTAATGGTATTAATCTGCTGCCTCCTATTACCCAGCCTGGTCAGTTATTTAATACAATCAGTGATGAAATTTTAACCGATTTGGATAATGCATTAGAATCATTTCTTCAAGCAAGATCAGCTGTGGGTTCAAGATTAAGAACAATTGATAATCAAGAAGAACAGCATGAAACCTTTATTTTCAATCTGCAAACAACGCTATCCGAAATTCAAGATCTAGATTATACAGAAGCTATTTCGCGTTTTAATTTGCAAAATATTGTACTTCAAGCCGCACAGCAATCATTTTCAAGAGTACAAAATTTATCTCTTTTTAACTTTCTTTAAAGCCTCTCATTAATTATGTTGTTGCTGAAACAATGTGCTTGGCTTTCAAAATCAAAACACTATAAACAGCTAATCTTTCTTTATAGAGTCGAAGTAGTATAGACTTCGCACTGTCGCAATGGTGAACTATAACAATAATCAAAACTAATAAATTGTTATCATATACCGCATAGATTATTAATGAAGAAGGATATTGCTGTAGCAACATGAAGAAAATATTAAACAAAAGTTTTTTAACTAACCTGATAGCACTTTTAATTATCGGCATTGGCTATTTATGTCCCATTCAATCAGAATTAATGAAATCTATTGGTTTTTTTGCCTTATCAGGGGCAATGACTAATTGGTTGGCTATCCACATGTTGTTTGAGAAAATCCCCTTACTTTATGGTTCTGGGGTTATTCCCAATCGATTTGAAGAGTTTAAAACCTCAATTAAAAACCTGATGATGAATCAGTTTTTTACTGCAAAAAACGTAGAACTATTTATTCATAAAGAAGAGCAACAAGGTAGCAAATTGCTAAATCTAGATCCTTTACTGGCGGCTGTTGATTACGATAAAGTCTATGAAGGACTGGTTTCTTCAATCATGGAATCTTCATTTGGTGCCATGTTGCAAATGATGGGCGGCGAAGAAGCGCTTGTCCCTTTAAGAGAACCCTTTATTGAAAAAATGAAATTAATTTTGTCTGAAATGGTTGAGTCGGATCGGTTTCAAGCGGCTCTGGAACAAGGCTTAGATGCGCATAAAATTAGCGAAGACATCATTGGAAAAATTGAAACGGTTATTGATAAACGACTTGATGAATTAACACCTCAGCTGGTGAAAGAAATGGTTCAAGAAATCATTAGTCAGCATTTAGGTTGGTTAGTTGTCTGGGGTGGAGTGTTTGGCGGACTGATTGGTGCTGGTTTCAGTTTTCTTTAGATTGACACTATTTAAGCATGAAATTATCCTATGAAGAATATGGCAATAAATCTGACAAACCCCCTTTAATACTATTACATGGTTTTTTTGCATCCTCTCGTAATTGGAGACAAATAGCAAAACGACTCTCTACTCAATGGCATGTATTTGTATTAGATATTCGAAACCATGGGGCTTCACCGCACAGCCCCGATATGGATTATCAGGTCATGGCAGATGATTTAGAGAATTTTCTGGATCAGCAAAATATACCCGTAGCACATGTATTAGGACATAGCATGGGCGGTAAAATCGCTATGTGGTTCGCCTTAAATCATCCTCAGAGAATAAATCAACTGATCATTGCCGATATTTCACCTGTTAGTTATCAACACAATTTTGACCAGACTATACAGGCATTAAAGCAGCTTCCCTTGGAACAACTAGCAAACCGGAAACAGGCGGATATGCATTTATCTTCCGAAATTCCCGAATTAGCCTATCGGCAATTTTTACTACAGAATCTACAGCTGATTGAAGGGAAGTTCAGCTGGCGTATTAATGTAGAGTTTTTTTATAAAAATGCAAATAACATTGTTGGCTTTCCTTTACTGGGTTCAATCTCACCCTATGAAAATGCCGCTAGTTTTATCATGGCTGGAAATTCAAATTATTTAAATAGACCCACAGTTTACGCACATTTTCCGCAGGCAGAAATTTCTGTATTAGACGGTGCCAGTCATTGGTTACATGTCGATAAAGCCGATGTTTTTTATTCCACCGTAGTCGATATTTTGAAGAAAAATTAAAAAATAGCTAAATTTTGTCGCTATATGAAATATGACCAAACATAATGTTCAAATTAATCTTACTTATAGTAAAACTCTGGGAATAATTTGTTTTCTTGCCAGTTTTTCCACTAGTGCTGAGAATTTTTCCGCACCTCTACTCAGTGCTGACTGGAATATCAATAGTGGCAAAAATTTTTGTCAAATCAGACATGAAATTCCTGCATACGGCATCGCTTTCTTTGTACATAAATCCGGTGAATTATTACGCTTTTCAATTAAAGAAAACCGCTTTAAAGTAAAACCTAAGCGTGCCAGTTTGAGTATCAATTCTGCTCCTTGGAATCATCAGTCGATTCCACAAAAAGATTATTTTGTCACCCTTGAACTTAATTTGGAGATTCAGAATTATCCTCGGCTGAGTGTTTTCGGCAATACAGCTGAAATCATGCTGGATGCATTATCAAATGGCTATTACCCTACATTTACCTACCTGACAGACGCTTCAAACAGTCAATCCACTGAAACAAATGTAGCTATTTCATCCATTAATTTTTCAAAAATTTATCAGCAATTCAATACCTGTAGAGTCAACTTTTTACCGCATAGATTCAAGAAATCTTTGCAAAAAAGTCTGTTTTTTAATGCTGCAAGCAAACAGTTTAGTTCAGAAGTATTGAAACAATTAGAAAATACCGTTCGCTATCTTGAAGAGATTGAAAATTCAAGCGTGGTCATCGTAAGCGATACTGCAATTGCAGGAAATAGAGATAAAAAATGGTTTTTAAGGCGAGCCAATCTCATCGTTGAAAAATTGATTGCATTGGGGATTCCCAAAAATAACATTGTTATTAATAAAGGATTGAATACAAACAAAAAAGAAAATGATGTTGTTCAATTAAGTATCTTTGGTCCCGATGCGCTCAAATCAATTTATTACCGAAAAGGAAATACCAAATTAACCCCGACAGAAAAAAAACGGCTTGCACTTCTAGCCAAGTATGCAAATGAATTTCGTCCTGATTCCACTCTAGTTATAAAAAGCCATACTGACAGTAAAGGCAAGAGAGCAAGAAATCTAGCCATATCCAGAGAAAGAGGTAATGTGATTAAACGTTTTTTGCTTAGCCAAGGGATGCATAAAAACAAGGTGCAAGTCAAAGCTTATGGGGAAAGCAGGCCCGCTAAAAGTAATCGTTTTCCAATCGGTCGAGCTCAGAACAGACGAGTTTTTATTGAAATTGTTAGTTAAAACTTGCAATTAGAACCGTCGAGTAGATGAGGGAAAATTCTTTCCAGTTTATCAAGCTTTAATAAGAATAGAGGTAGGTTGGATGAGCGATAGGGTTATCCGACATTATTCAGATAATTTATTGACTTGACAGTGTAATGGCGGAAGGTACTATCGTTTTTCAGCCCTACAAGCCGAATATTTTGTCTTTCCTTCTAATCAATTCACAGATGAAAGTCCAAGTTGCTAAATGCTCCAAAATAAACAGCCACAATAACAAACCGTGCGAACTAAAATTGAAGATTGATTGTTTATGATTTTTCTAGGTTGAAGTTAACAAAATCAAATAAGACCCAAATTATTAATTAAATCAGCAGGAGAACGCACAGCCACTCCCGGTTTATTCAAAA